>NZ_JBIVVI010000602.1:0-5523 GCF_044757675.1 Kitasatospora sp. NPDC091257 | reverse complement strand
GTGCCGCCGACCAACCCCCACCGCCCCTCCATCGTCGGCGAGCGGGTCTTCGACGTCCGCTCCGGCCGCTGGGCCGCCTTCATGGGGTGGCAGCACGGTCGCGCCTACCTCCGGCCCCCGGGCGGCGGCATCGAGTGGGACACCGAAGCGCGCTGGATCACGAACACCGAACAGTGAGATGCCCGATGAGCAGCATGATCGACAAGATCACGGCCGAGGACCGTCGCACCGCGGCCGACGTCCTCGACGACCTCCAGGCCGTCCTGAGCGCCGCCGACGTGAAACTCCCGTCCCTCGGGATCGACTGGCGCTCGGCCAAGGCCACCGGCGTCGTCCTGATCGACCTCGGGGCCGCCCGGCCGGACGTCATCGAGCGGCTGGTCGTCGTCCTCCGCAGAGGTATGCGGCCGTAGTCGGTGCCGGTGTCGTCACGGCCGGAAGCCTTGTGCTGGCGGCATCGGTTCTCGCGATGATCCCCGAGCGCGTCTCCTCCGTCGCGAGCGCGTTGGTGTTCGTGCTCGTCTTCCTCGCCGCCTCGACGGGCGGGTTCGTGTTCGCGGCGGGCTGGATGAGGGTGCGGACATGACGGCGTGGGCTTCGAGTCGCCTCGAAGCCCACGCCGAACCGCGAATCCCCGCTCCCTCAGGTGCCGTTGAGGGCGTAGCTGCGGAAGGTCGCCAGCAGCGGCAGCACCTCGGTCTTGCTGGGGTCCTCGGTGACGGCCCGCATCGCGTCGATCACGGTGTGGGCGATGATCTTCGTCACCGAGAGGTCCTCCGCCGGGGCGAGGGTGCCCCAGGCCTTCAGGGTCTGGGTCAGCAGGGCGCTCATCCGGGCGCCGATGTTGGAGCTGACGGCGTCGGAGATCTCGGCGATCTCCTCGTCGCTCATGGTGGCGCGCAGCCCGAAGGCGAGCGCCATCAGGGTATCCATGGCGTGCTCGCCGTACGCGGCGACCAGTGCCGGCAGCGGCCGTTCACCGGTGCCGCCCGCCGCCAGGGCGAACAGCGCCTCGTCGTCGTCCTTCCACGCCGCCTCCAGGGCGGCCAAGGCCCGCAGGGCCTCGTCTGCGGTGAGCCCGTCTGTCATGGAAAGAACGGTATTGAGCCGTCCCGGCTTCCGACAGGGGCGGAAGCCGGGATCACCCCTTCGAGCGAAGCGGGGTCGATTCGGGCCGGTGGACGTGCGCGAAGTGCTCCGCGTCCCAGCTGCCGCCCAGCTCAGGGGCCAGCGAGGCGTACGCGAGGGTGGCGAAGTCCTCGACCCTGCCTGCTCGTTCCGGCAGGGCGCCGAGCAGTGGGGCGCCGGCGGAGCGGGGCAGGTCGGCCAGGTTGCAGCGCTCGGCGAGGCCGGGTTCGGCGGGCCAGGAGCCGACGAGCACGCCCGCGAGCGGCAGGCCCCGGGCCGCCAGGGCCTCCGCGGTGAGGGAGACGATGTTGAGCGTCCCGAGCCCGGCGGAGGCGATCAGCAGGACCTCGGCCGGAAGGCCGGCGTCGAGCACCGCCCGGGCCTGGTCGGCGAGCGTGCGGCCCTCGTCGTCGTAGCGGACCAGCAGCCCGCCCGCGCCTTCCACCAGGACCAGGTCGTGTGTGGAAGCCAGCTCGGCGACCTCGGACACCACGTCGGCGGGGGAGAGGTACGGCATCCCGGCCCGTCGGGCGGCGGTGTCGGGCGCCAGCGGCTCGGGGTAGCGCACCAGCTCACTGATCGTCAGCTCACCCGCCAGGCGCCGGACTTCGGCGGCGTCGCCGGGCTCGTCGGCCGTCACACCGGTCTGCCCGGGCTTGAGCACGGCGACCTTCCGTCCGGCCCGCAGTGCCGCCGAGGCGACGGCGGCCGTGGCGACGGTCTTGCCGACGTCCGTGTTGGTCCCCGTCACGAAGAGGATGCGCGCGCTCATCCCTTCACCGCCGCGGCGGTCACGGCGGCAGCGATCCGTGCCACGTCCTCGTCCTCCGTCACATAGGGGGGCATGGTGTAGATCAAGTCCCGGAACGGCCGCAGCCACACGCCTTCGCGCGCCGCCGCCTCGGTGGCCGCCGGGACGTTCACCGGGTGGTCCAACTGCACGACGCCGATGGCCCCTTGGACCCGTACGTCGAGTACGCCGGGGACGTCGGCGGCCGCCGCGAGACCCTCGGCCAGCCCGGTCTCGATCCGCTTCACCTCCGTCGACCAGTCCTGCCCGAGCAGCAGCTCCAGCGAGGCGTTGGCGACCGCGCAGGCCAGCGGGTTGCCCATGAACGTGGGCCCGTGCGCGAGCACCGGCACCTCGCCGCGGCTGATCCCGTCCGCGACCTCGCCGGTGCACAGGGCGGCGGCCAGCGTCAGGTAGCCGCCAGTCAGCGCCTTGCCCAGGCACATCACGTCCGGCGAGACCCCCGCGTGGTCGGCGGCGAACAGGGCGCCGCTGCGCCCGAAGCCGGTGGCGATCTCGTCGAAGACCAGCAACACCCCGTAGCGGTCGCACAGTTCGCGCAGCATCCGCAGGTAGGCGGGGGAGTGGAAGCGCATTCCGCCCGCGCCCTGGACCACCGGCTCGACGATGACGGCGGCCAGCTCGTCGGCGTGACGCGCCATCAATTCCTCGAACCGCGCGGCGTATTCGGGGTCGATCGGAGCATCGAACCCGGCCGGCGGCTCCGGGGCGAACAGCTGGCCGGGCAGCACCCCGCCCCAGAGGTGGTGCATCCCGCCGTCCGGGTCGCACACCGACATCGGGTGGAAGGTGTCCCCGTGGTAGCCGCCGCGCCAGGTGAGCAGCCGGCGCTTGGCCGGCCGCCCGGTGGACTGCCAGTACTGGAGGCACATCTTCATCGCGACCTCGACGGCCACCGAGCCCGAGTCGGCGAGGAAGACGTGCCGCAGCGGCTCCGGGGTGATCTCCACCAGCCTGGCGGCCAGCCGGACGGCGGGCTCGTGGGTGAGCCCGCCGAACATCACATGGCTCATCCGCCCCAGCTGATCGCGCACCGCCTCGTCCAGCACCGGGTGCCGGTAGCCGTGGATCGCCGCCCACCAGGACGACATCCCGTCGACCAGCTCGCGCCGCCCGCCCGCGACCGGCTCGGCCAGGCGCAGCCGCACCCCGGAGGCGGACTCGACCACGTACGGGGTGACGGTCCCGGGCATCGGCCCGTACGGGTGCCACACGTGGGCGCGGTCGAGGGCGAGCAGGTCGGCCGCGGACGGCTGGAGCATGGTGCGTTCTCCGGAGGGTCGGAACTGTCAGGCGTTGGGCGCGAGTTCGGTGCCGGCGCCGCGGCGGCGGACCTTGACGAGGTCGCTGCGGAGCTCGTCCTCGGCGCCGGATTCGGCGACGGCCGCCGGGGAGACGGCCTCCGAGGGGACGGCCTCCGAGGGGACGGTCTCCGAGGCGGAGGCGTCCGAGCTGTGGGCGTGCCCGCCGCACGGCCCGCAGCCGCCGCCGCTGCCGCAGGCCGAGGCCGCGGTGCCGCAGCCGCCGCCCGCCCGGTCTGCCTCGGCGACGTCCGCGCGGTGGCGCGGCAGGGTGGCCTCGCCGGCGCCCTCGACCTCGAAGCCGGCGTCCTTGATCATGTCGAGGTCGGTCTGCCCGGCCTGGCCCTCGCTGGTCAGGTAGTCGCCGAGGAAGATGGAGTTGGCGATGTGCAGGCCGAGCGGCTGCATCGAGCGCAGGTGCACCTCGCGCCCGCCGGCGATCCGCACCTCGGTGTCCGGGTTGACGAAGCGGACCATCGCCAGGATGCGCAGGCAGCGCTGCGGGGTGAGGTTCCACTCCTTGGCGAGCGGGGTGCCCTCGAACGGGATGAGGAAGTTGACCGGGACGGAGTCCGAGCCCAGGTCGCGCAGGGCGAAGACGACGTCGACCAGGTCCTCGTCGCTCTCGCCCATGCCGGCGATCAGGCCGGAGCAGGCGGACAGGCCCGCGCCGTGGGCCTTCTGGACGGTGTCCACCCGGTCCGCGTAGGTGTGGGTCTTGGTGATGGTCCCGTAGGTGCCCTCGGAGGTGTTGAGGTTGTGGTTGTAGGCGTCGGCGCCCGCCGCCTTGAGCCGCTCGGCCTGGTTGTCGGAGAGCAGGCCGAGGCAGACGCAGATCTCGACCTCGGGGTCGGCGTCCTTGATGGCGGCCATGGTGTCGGTGACCCGGTCGATGTCGCGGTCCGTCGGACCGCGGCCGCTGGCGACCAGACAGACCCGCTTGGCGCCGCCGGCCACCCCGGCGCGGGCCGCGTCGGCGGCCTGGTCCGGCTTGAGCCAGGTGTACTTGAGGATCTCGGCCTTGGACCCGAGCCGCTGCGAGCAGTACGAGCAGTCCTCCGGGCAGAGCCCGCTCTTCAGGTTCACCAGGTAGTTGAGCTTGACCCGGCGGCCGAACCAGCGGCGGCGCACCTTGCCGGCCGCGGCGACCACGTCGAGCAGCTCGTCGTCGGTGGTGGCGAGGACGGCCAGGGCCTCCTCGCGGGTCGGGACTTCGCCGCGCAGGCCCTTGGCGGTGAGGGTATCGAGCAGATCCATGGGGCCGATCCTGCCTGGTGGTGATCGAGCGGCGCCAGAGCAAACCCGCCAGAAGATCGGTGTGAGGATGTGCCGATTGCCACAGTGTCGAAGGTCACGGCTCCGCCGCTGGTCACGCGCTTGACGCGAGGTCGGGCCAGAGGTTACCGGTGGGTAGGGAGTGGGTGGTGAACGGGCGGCGAGGGTGACTCCGGGCCGGTGGCCGAGGGCCGCGGCGGACGATGATCCACAACCCCCGACCCCGTGATCCACGCCACCCCCGGGATGCTTAGAATCTGCGCCATGACCACGCAGGGGGAGCGCACCCCGACTCCGGGAGAAGGCCGGGAAGGCCGGGCAGAGCAGCGGGTCGGCGGCGACGCCGGCACCGATGGGGGGACGGGCCGCACGCGGGGCCGTCGGCTGACGGTCCGTCGAACGGCCGGGTGGATCGTCGTCGTCGGCGTGGTCGCGGCCGGGGGATGGATCATCACCCGCCCGATGCCCGGCGACTACATACCCGGGCTCGGCCCCTCCAGCAAGGACGCGACCGCGACGCCGAAGGTGGTGGGCGCCCCGCCGCCGCGCACCGACCCCGAGGCCCTCAACGTCGACAACCTCTTCCCCGCCCAGCGGCCCGTCGAGGTCGGCGCCTTCAAGGCACGGCGCAACGGCGTCCGGCAGGGCGAGAACTGCGCCGAAGTGCTCCAGGACCGCGCCCAGGACCCGCTCAAGGACACCGGCTGCCAGAGCTACCTGACCGTCAGCTTCAGCGGCCAGGACCGCCCGGTGCTCAGCAGCGTCACCCTGCTGCGCTTCCCCGACCAGCCCTCCGCCGCCAGGGCCGCCGACGCCCTGCGGGCCAAGCCCGGCGCGGTCGCCTTCATCCTCGCCGACACCACCACCGCCCCCACCCAGCCGCCCGGCGGCGCCCGGACGGGCGGCGAGCCGCGGATCGAGGCGGTCGGGCACTACGTGACCGTCACCAGCTCGCGCTCGGGCGACGGCCGGCCGGCGGCCACCACCCCCGGCAGCACCGGGGCGCCG
>NZ_JBIVVI010000601.1:0-5528 GCF_044757675.1 Kitasatospora sp. NPDC091257 | reverse complement strand
GGGTCGACGGTGGGGAATTCCCGCTGGTAGAGGGCCACCTGCTCGGCGATGCCGAACTCCAGGGGGGTGGCCGGGGCGGGCTTGCCGGCAGCCGGCGGCGGCTTGTCCGTAGTCATGCGGACCAGTGTCGCACGAGGGTGCACTCCTTAAGCCTTTGACTCAGCAGTCTTCGGGTGCTAAGACTTTATCTCGTCAAACTTTAGCTCTGAAATCTTCTGGACTTAAGAGTATCCAGTTGAAACCAGGAAGGGATGTGCACGGTGACCGGCACGGTGAAGCAGCAGAGGCAGCAGCGGCGTGGAGCGGGCGGCCCGCTGCGCCGCGTCCAGATCGGCAACGCGCTCAGTGCGTTCGGCAGCGGGTTCACGATGCCGTACATGTTCGTGTACGTGGACCAGGTGCGCGGGCTGGGCTCGTTGGCGGCCGGGATGGTGTTCACCGTCTTCGCGCTGGCGGCCCTCGCCGTCCTGCCGTTCACCGGCCGCGGCATCGACAGGTACGGTCCCCGCCCGGTGCTGCTGGCCGGTACGGCGCTCGCCGCCACCGGTGCGTTCGCCTTCGGCCACGCCACCGGCACCCCGGCCCTGCTGGTCTCCTCCTTCCTGTTCGGCGCCGGTGTCACCACCTGCCAGCCGGCGCTCGCCACGATGATCGTCCGCTGCTCCACGGCGGCCACCCGCTCGCACGCCTTCGCGCTCCAGTTCACCCTGGTCAACCTGGGCATGGGCATCGGTGCGCTGGTCGGCGGGCAGATCGTGAACGTGTCGGACCCGGCCAGCCTGACCCGGCTGTTCACCATCGAGGCGGTGACGTTCCTCGGCCTCGCCCTGGTCACCGGCACCGCCCGGATGCCCAGGACCCAGCTGACCGCCGTCCACGGGAAGGCCGACGGCCCGACCGGTCTGCGCGCCCTGCTCGCCGACAAGGCGATGATGCGGCTCAGCATCCTCGCCGGGCTGATCTTCTTCACCTGCTACGGCCAGTTCGAGTCCGGCGTCGCGGCCTTCGCCACCGACACCGTCGGCACCGCGCCCTCCACCCTGGGCTTCGCGATCGGCGCCAACGCGCTGACCATCGTGGTGCTGCAGATGTTCATGGTGCGGATCACCGCCAAGCGCCGCCGCACCACCGCGATGGCCGCGGCCGGCGTGGTCTGGCTCGGCGCCTGGGCGATGGCCCTGGTGGCCGGCCTGATACGGACCGAGACCATGGCCGCCACGGTCGCCATCGTCTCGATCTACGCCCTCTTCGGAGTCGGCGAGTCGCTGCTCGCGCCCACCATGGGCCCGATCGTCGCGGACCTCGCCCCGGCCCGGCTGCTCGGCACCTACAACGCCGGGTACGCCCTGGTGAAGCAGATCGCGATCGCGGTCGGCCCGGCCGTCGGCGTGCTGCTGGTCGGCTCCGGCACCTGGCCGCTCTACCTGGCGGCCATGGCGGGCTCCACGCTGCTGATCGTCGCCATGGCGCTGCGGCTGCGCCCGTACCTCACGCCGGAGCAGGACAACGCGGCCCCGGCCGTGGTCCACACCGTCCCGGTCCGGGAGCTGCAGACCGCCGCGTAGCGGAACGGGCGGCAAGGGGGTTCGAAACGGGCGCCGACCAGGTCACCTGGTCGGCGCCCGTCGCGCTTGGCTTCGCGCGCACCGCCACATAGTGTCAGTGGCTGTTGACCGCCCTGCCCCGGCCGGAGCGGCACGACCCGGGCGGAGCCAGGACCCGGACAGAGCAGACAGGCGAATCGGCGAGGCTATGACGCAAGCGGCGCTCACGCACCCACCGGCGGCCCCGGCCACCGCCGCCCCGGCCCCGGCCCCGCGCGGGGGCCTGGTCCGCTGGGCGGCCGACCGCTCCGGCTGGCTCGGACCGATCGCCGTGGCGCTCTTCGCCGGCCTGCTGCGGTTCTGGAACCTCGGCCACCCCGACTCCTTCGTCTTCGACGAGACGTACTACCCCAAGGACGCCTGGTCCCTGCTCCAGCAGGGCTACGAGGGCACCTGGCCCGACCACGCCAACGCCGACATCCTGTCCGCCCCGCAGTCGATCCCGCTGACCTCCGCGCCCGAGTTCATCGCCCACCCGCCGCTCGGCAAATGGGTGATGGCGGTCGGCGAGCAGCTGTTCGGACTGAACCCCTTCGGCTGGCGGTTCATGACCGCCCTGCTCGGCACCGTCACCGTGCTGATGCTGGCCCGGATCGGCCGCCGCCTCTTCGGCTCCACCCTGATCGGCTGCACCGCCGCGCTGCTGATGTCGGTGGACGGCCTCCAACTGGTGATGAGCCGGGTCGGCCTGCTCGACGGCATCCAGATGTTCTTCGTGCTCGCCGCCTTCGGCAGCCTGCTGATCGACCGCGACCACGTCCGCGCCCGGCTCGCCGTCGCCGCCGAGACCGTCGGCGGCGACGCCGTCCGGCTCGGGTGGCGCCCCTGGCGGATCGCCGCCGGGGTGCTCCTCGGCGCCGCCTGCGCGGTCAAGTGGAACGGCGCCCCGATCCTCGCCGCCTTCGGCGTCCTGACCGTCCTGTGGGACCAGTCCGGCCGCCGCGCCGCCGGCGCCCGCCGCCCCTGGCGTTCCATGCTGCGCCGGGACGCCGTCCCCGCCTTCCTCGCCATGGTCGGCTCCGCCCTGGTGGTGTACGTCGGCGCCTGGAGCGGCTGGCTGGCCACCGGCGGCTCCGGCCCGACCGGCGGGGGCGGCTACGACCGGCACTGGGCCGACGGGCGCGCCGGGCTCTCCCCGGACAGCGTCCTCGGCATCCCGCTGCCGCAGGTCCCGATGAGCTGGGTGCCCGCGTCACTGCGCAGCCTGTGGCACTACCACTCGCAGATGTACGACTTCAACACCGGTCTGAGCACCCCGCACACCTACCAGTCCAACCCCTTCGCCTGGCTGGTCGACGGCCGCCCGGTCTCGATGTACTGGGAGCAGATCCCGTACGGGCAGCGCGGTTGCACCTCCTCGGGCGGCTGCGCCTCGCAGATCCTCGGCCTCGGTACGCCCTTCCTGTGGTGGACGGCCTGCTTCGCGCTGGTCTACCTGCTGTGGCGCTGGTTCTTCCGGCGGGACTGGCGCTCGGGCGCGGTGCTGTGCGCGGTGGCCGGGATCTACCTGCCCTGGTTCCGGTACCAGGAGCGGACGATCTTCTCCTTCTACATGGTCGTGCTGGTGCCGTTCCTGTGCCTGGCCGTCGCCCAGATGCTCGGGGCGGTGCTCGGCCCGCCCGGGTGCACCCCCGAGCGACGCCGGATCGGGGCGATCGGGGCCGGGGCGATCGTGCTCGCGATCGTCGGCTGCTTCGCCTTCTTCTACCCGCTGTACACGGCGGAGGTGATCCCGATGTCGTCCTGGCAGGACCGGATGTGGTTCACCAGCTGGATCTGAGGGCCCGCGCCCGATGGGCCGGATCTGGACGGATGGGATCTGCACGGGTGGGATCTATGCGGGTGGGACCTGCACCGGTGGGATCCGAAGGGGCCGGATCTGATGGCCCCGGCGGACCTGGCGGCCTCCGGTGGCCAGCTGCTGCCGGTCACCCCGGTGCTCGGGGTGGTCACGGCCGTGCTGCTGCTGGCCGCCGTCGCGGTGGCCGGGCGGGGACTGCTCGGCCACGGGCACGCGGTGCTGCGGGCCGGGCTGCGCGCCGTGGTGCAGCTGGCCGCCGTCGCCGCGGTGATCAGTTGGGTGGTCGGTTCGCTCTGGTGGTCGGCGCTGTTCGTGGTGCTGATGTTCTCGGTCGCGGTGCGCACCGCCGGACGGCGGATGACCCCGGGCCCGGCCTGGGTCTGGGCGGCCGCCCCGATCGGCGCCGGGGTGCTGCCGGTGCTCGCCCTGCTGCTGGGCGTCGGGCTGCTGCCGCCCGAGGGCCTGTCCGTCATCCCGGTCGCGGGCATCCTGATCGGCGGGGCGCTCAGCGCGACCTCGCTGGCCGGGCGGCGGGCCCTGGACGAGCTGCGGCTGCGGCGCGGCGAGGTGGAGGCGGCGCTGGCGCTCGGCTTCGAGGAGCGCGACGCCCGGCTGGAGATCTGCCGGACGGCGGCGGCGACCTCGCTCGTCCCGGCGCTGGACCAGACCCGGACGGTCGGCCTGGTCACCCTGCCCGGGGCCTTCGTCGGGATGCTGCTGGGCGGGGCCTCGCCGGTCCAGGCGGGGGCGGTGCAGCTGTTCGTGCTGATCGGGTTGCTGGCGGTGGAGTCGGTGACGATCGTGGTGGTACTGGAACTGGTCGGGCGCGGGCTGATCGCGGCCGAGCCGGACGGGGGCGCCCGGTAGGGGGTCGACCGCCGTCGAGCGCCGTTGGCCGCCGTCGGACTCCGTCGATCCCCGTCGACCTCCGTGGATCTCCCGGGGCGGGTCGCTCGACGCCGTCGGGTACGCTTGGGGCCGTTGAAGGGGAGTAGCCCTCCACCGGACCGTCGACATACTGGCCCCCAGGGGCCCGGCGCCCGGGGTACCGCTCGATGAGCGGTGCCGGCGAGACCTTCGGCCGCAGTGCTGTGACCATGACCAGTGCTGTCGGGCCGAAGCGTCCCCTGACGGACCTGCGGAGGCCGGGCAGCCCGACCGAGGACTCCTATGAGTATCACCGTTGCCGCGTTGACCTTCGGCATCATCTTCCTGGCCGAACTGCCGGACAAGACCGCGCTGGCCAGCCTGGTGCTCGGCACCAAGTACCGCGCGAGCTACGTCTTCGCGGGCATCGCCGCCGCCTTCGCCCTCCAAGTGGGCCTCGCGCTCGTCGCCGGGCACCTGCTCACGCTGCTGCCGCACCGCTGGGTGGAGGGCGTCACCGGCCTGCTGTTCCTGGTCGGCGCGGCGATGCTGCTGTTCCACGGCGGCGAGGACGAGGACGAGCACGCGGCCAAGGAGCCGTCCTCGAACAGCTTCTGGAAGGTGGCCGGGGCCAGTTTCGTGGTCGTCGCGATCGCCGAGTTCGGTGACCTGACCCAGATCATGACCGCCAACCTGGCCGCCAAGTACGCCGACCCGCTGGCCGTCGGCCTCGGCTCCTGGCTGGCGCTGTGCGCGGTCGGCGGGGTCGCCATCGTGGGCGGGCAGAAGCTGCTCAAGTACGTGCCGATGAAGTTGATCATCCGGGTGGCGGCGACGATCATGGTCGTGCTGGCGGGCATCAGCATCTTCGGAGCGATCACCGGCTGATCCGGGGGACGACCGGCGGTCGGCCCGAGGGGTGACCGCCGGCCGGGCCGTTCCGGTCAGCAGGTGCTGTGCTTGTCCAGGGCGGCACGGGTGTTGGGACCGAAGATGCCCCGCTTGTCGCCCTTGACGTCCCACATCCACTGGACGTAGCCGACGGTGTTCACGGTGGTGTCGTCGTACTGCCCGGTCACCGGCACACTCGCCCAGCAGACGACGACGGCGAGCTTCTGCTGGAGGGCCGTGACGTCGGGGCCGCTCATTCCGTACTGCAGGACGCGCGGCGTCGAGCTGGCGGTGGGCGTCGGGGTCGGGGCGGGGGTGCTCGGTGCCGGTGCGGTCGGCGTGGGAGCCGTGACGGGGGGAGCGGC
>NZ_JBIVVI010000600.1:0-5536 GCF_044757675.1 Kitasatospora sp. NPDC091257 | reverse complement strand
CGGGGGCCTCCTGGCGCTGCAGCCGGCGCGTCACGGCCGCGTTGCCCACCGTCCGCTGGAGGGCGGCGAGTTCGGCCGGGTGCGGCGCCCTCCCGGGGGCGGTGGGCACCGCGGCCGGGCCCGGCGTCGTACGCCTCCTCGGTGCGGCCCCGGGCACCGGCGGCACCGAGTGTGTCACGGCCTTGCGCACGCTTCCCCGCCCTCCCGTGTCGCCGTCCGGCCCCCGGCCGTCGAGACTACGGCCCCGGCGCGGGCGTCCACGAGGGCCGAAAGGGCAGAGCGGGGGCAGCGCCCGGGGGCGATGCCGACCCGTGGCCGCGCACGGCCGTCCGGGTGGACGTAGGACCAAAAGCCGATGCCCCCGCGCCCCGCACCCCGGTGGAACGGCCGAATGGATCACGCGCCAGACCCCGAGCGGACCCTCGCCGACGACGAGGCCCTCGCCGCCTACCGCACCCGCTTCGGGATCGCGCTGGACCGACTCCCGGCCCTGCCGGTCCCGCCGGTCCTCCCGGTCTCCTCGGGCTGAGCGCTCGGCGGCCGCCGAGCGCTCAGCAGGAGCAGGCCGCGGCCGGCCCCGCCCGCCGGTTCGGCGAGCCGACCGCCCGAGCGGGACCGCCCCTCAGCCGTCGCCCTGCCCCGAGGGCCGAGGGCCGGTGATGCGGACCAGGTCCGGCCAGTACCGCGGCCCGTCGCTCTCGATCCGCCGCACGACGGGATCGATGGCGCCCAGGGTCGCACGGAGCCCGTCGGCGACCTCCGTCAGTACGGCGTCGCCCTCGCCCGGCTGCTCCTCGCGGTCGCGGTCCATGACCTGCGCGCAGTGCTGCCCGGCCCGTCGGGTCTGCTCCAGCGCCGCCCACCACGGCCCGTCCAGGCCGGAGTCGGGGATGTGGAGGTGTCCCAGGGCGGTCCCGGCGGCGCGGTGGAGCGTGGTGCAGATCCCGGCGAAGCGGCGGCCGTCGAACCGCACCCGCTCGCCCGGGTGCTCCCGCGCCGTCCGTTCGAGCACCTGGACCTCGTCGTAGAAGGCCTGGTACCCCTCGATGAGCGCCAGGGTGTCCTGCTTCCCGCCGACCCGGTACCACATCAGCAGCTGGAAGACGCGCACCCGTTCGGACCGGGCGTCGGCCGGACGCTGCACCACGGGGCCGAGCCCGCCCGCCGAACCCGACGCCGACGCCTGCACGGCGACGGGCCCCAGCGCCAGCGCCCCGACGAGGACCCCGGCGAGCACCGCCCGCCGGGCGCCGGAGCGCGCCACCCGGTCGGCGGTCTCCGGGCCGCCGCCCCGTCGGACGAGCGCGAGCGGCAGCCGCACCAGTGCCGCGGCCATCGCCGCCCCGAACAGCGCCGGAAGCACCGGGCCGGCCAGCACCTGCACCACCGGCCAACCGCCCCGCGGCACCCACAGACAGCTGTCGCCCATGGTCCGCATCGGCCCGAGGCACCCGTCCACCGACATCAGCAGGAACACCGCCACCAGCGCGCACGCCTGGGCGATGCCCGCCGCCACCAGCGCCCCGACGAGCCACAGTCGCCGGGACACCAGCGCCACGACCACCGCCGTGACCACCACCCCGGCCCAGATCGCGACCGTCAGCCACCACACGTACCGCAGCGCGTACCCGCTCCCGCGCTCACCCAGCGGCGGCCGGCCCGGGTACAGCGCCGCCTTGACCACCAGCAGCCCGACCACGCACAGGACACCGCCCAGCAGCCCGCGGCGCAGCACCCGGCCGAGCCCCCGGTGCCCGCCGAACAGCCACAGCAGGTACGGCAGCGCCCACAGCGCCCCCGCGGCCGCGGCGAAGGCCACGGTGCGCCCGTCCGTCCCGAGACGCGGCAGCACGGCGGCGATCCACCCCAGTTCGGCCCGGTGCCGCTCCCACCCGTCGGGGAACTGCTGGACCAGCACCTCCCGGATCCCGCCCTGGACCATGAAGTCCCCGGCGGTGTACAGGTGGCCGCCCCCCGACCACCAGGTCAGCCCGGCCGCGGCGACCAGCACCGCCGCCGCCAGCGCCATCACCGCGGCCACCCGCCCGCGCCCCGGAACCAGCCCCAGCCGGGCGCACTGCACCAGCCACGGGACGTACGCCAACGCGCCGACCAGCGGCACGAGCAGGGCGATCGGATGCTCCGGAAACCAACTCCGGCCGGCGGTGATGTCCACGGTCAGCTCGCCGACCACCAGGCCGGCGCCCAGCCACAGCCCCGCCCGCAGCCCGTCCGGCCCGGCCGTCCCGCGGTGCGCCGCGTACGCCGTCGACCGCCAGGCCGCCACCGCGAGGATCAGCACCGTCGGCACGGTGGCCAGCCACACCCCGACCGTCCCGTCGGCGAACGGGGGCAGCAGCAGGGGGACGGCGATACCGGCCGCGCCCACCAGGAACGTCTGCAACGGCGCCAGGGTGAACAACGCCGCCGGATCGTCCAGCGCCCGGCGCCGCTGCGCCCAGGTCGGATGCGACCGCCAGATGCGGCCGAGCCGGGCGGCCGGGCCCGCGGGGTCGCGCACGTCCCACACCCGCCGGTCGGCGCCGAGGGCGACGGCGTCCGCGTCCGCGTACAGCTCCCGGTGGCGCAGCGTGTCGGCGCGGGCCAGGACCACCAGCAGCGCCATCCCCAGCGCGGTGGCCGTCTGCCGCACCAGCGGCGCCCGCCCGGCCGGCCAGAACACCCGGTCGGCGCCCACGAAGAGCCCGAACTCCGCGCCCACCAGCGTCCCGCCGACCACCAGTACGAACGGCAGGGCCACCAGCAGTGCGAACACCCGCCACAGGGCGGTGACCGCGTACCCCAGGTCCACGTCCCGGTTGCGGATGTGCGCGAACTCGTGGAGCACCACGGCCCGGAACCCGGCCGGATCGCTGTGCCGGCTCACCGAGAGCCCCGCGTACAGGCACACGGTGCGCCGGCGCGCGTGGCCGAACGCCACCGCCCCCGGGCCGAGCCGGCGCGGGTCCACCACGAACTCCGGTACCACGGGCAGCCGGGCCTGCCCCGCCAGGCGCTCCAGCTCCTCCCGCAGCTGCCCGTCCACGGGTACCAGCCGGCGGGAGCGCCGACGCCAGCGCGGCAGCAGCAGATACAGCGCCGCGGCCATGGCCAGCACCAGCGCCAGAGCGACGGGCACCGGCCACGACGGGTCGTCCGGTACGGCGGCCAGGCAGGCGCGCAGGGCCGGGTCCGTCCCCGGGGCGACTCCCAGCTGTGCCAGGAAGTCCCCGTCCGGGTCGAACCCGGCGGCCAGCTTGCAGGCGTACTCCGCCGGCCGGCCCTTGCGGACCAGGTCCAGCACGGTCGTCAGCATGTGGTGGCCGGCGACAAGCATGGACAGCAGCAGCAGGCCGAAGCGCAGGGCGGTTCCGGCGGGCAGCACCCGTGGGTCGAGGACCGGCGGGGCGGCGGGCGGCTGCGGCGGCATCGGTGGCACCGGCGGCGCGGCGGGTGCGCTCATGCCGGCGGCTCCGGGAGGAGCGGTGCGCCGGACCCGCACCCGGCCCCGGAGCCGGGTTCCGCCGGGGGAGCGGGCGCGCCCGGCTCCATGGCCAGCCGGGCCACCACGCAGTCCGCGAGCGCGCCGGCGGCCGGCTCGTCGAACCCGGCCTCGCGGGCACCCGTGCGCACCCGGGCGTGGACGGCCGCCAACTGCCGCTCGTCCAACGGCGGTACGGGCGGCTCCACCGCGGACCGGGCACGCCCGCGCCGCCACAGCCGCCGCAGCCCGCCGCCCGCGCGCCTCACGCCGGCACCGACCGCGGCCCGGCACGCCTCGTCCACCGCCATCCACACCACCGGGGTGGCCAGCGCGGCCGCCTCGGCCAGCCCGAACCCCAGCGGCTCGCCGCGCTGCCGGCGTCCGAACAGCGCCACCACCTCCTCGGAGGACAGCCCGTCCAACCCCCGCAGCAACGGCAGTTCCTCCGGCGCCAGCCGGGTCACCACATCCACGACGACGTCCCGAACCGATCCGGCCATCCGCCCGACCTCCCAGCTGATCTTTCGTCAACTGACGATGTGCTGGCGGAACTTACCCCAGTCGGAGCTTCGTCATCCAGGAAGTTTTCCGACCGTTCCCTGCGGACGGGCCCCGGGTCCGGCGGCGCGGCAGGGCGCCGGCCCGCTCTGCCCTCGGCGAATCCGCCGCGGGCAGAGCGGCCGCATCCGGAGGCCCTCCCGGGGCGAGAGTGGAGTGGACGGCGAGTTCCGCCCCCCGCCTCGACAAGGAGACCCGATGGCCCCGCTCACCACGCCCCCGCCCCGCGCGGCGGAGGGCGACACCCCGCCCAGCGCCTTCGACGACCACCTCGCGGCGCAGCTGCTCGCCCAGCGGATCGTGCTGCTCGGCACGCAGGTCGACGACGTGTCGGCGAACCGGGTGTGCGCGCAGCTGCTGCTGCTGTCGGCGGAGGACCCGCGCACCGACATCAGCCTGTACATCAACAGCCCCGGCGGCTCGGTCACCGCGGGTCTGGCCGTCTACGACACCATGCGGCTCATCCCGAACGACGTCTCGACGCTGGCGATGGGCTTCGCCGCCAGCATGGGCCAGTTCCTGCTCACGGTGGGGGCGCCCGGCAAGCGCTTCGCCCTGCCGAACGCGCGGATCATGATGCACCAGCCCTCGGCGGGCATCGGCGGCACCGCCGCGGACATCGAGATCCAGGCGGAGAACCTCCAGTTCACCAAGCGGGCCATCGAGCGGATCACCGCCGAGCACACCGGGCAGAGCGAGGAGACCATCGCGCGCGACGGCGACCGGGACCGCTGGTTCACCGCCGAGCAGGCCAGGGAGTACGGGCTCGTGGACCGGGTGGTGGAGTCGGTCGCCGACATCCGCCCGGCCGCCTCCCGCCGACGGATCGGACTGTGACATGGGCTCGTACACGGTTCCCTACGTCATCGAGCGCACCGCGCAGGGCGAACGCACCTACGACGTCTTCAGCCGGCTGCTGAACGAGCGGATCGTCTTCCTCGGCACCGAGATCGACGACTCGGTCGCCAACGTGGTCATCGCCCAACTCCTGCACCTGGAGTCGGAGAACCCGGAGCGGGAGATCTCGATCTACCTCAACTCGCCCGGCGGATCGTTCACTTCACTGATGGCGATCTACGACACGATGACCTTCGTGCAGGCGCCGATCTCCACCTTCTGCGTCGGCCAGGCCGCCTCCACGGCGGCGGTGCTGCTGGCCGGCGGGGACCCCGGGCGGCGGTTCGTGCTCCGGCACGCCCGGGTGCTGCTCGGTCAGCCGGCCAGCGGCGGCCGGCGGGGGACGGTCTCCGACCTCAGCCTCGCGGCCAAGGAGATGGTCCGCATCCGCGCGCAGGTGGAGGAGGTCCTGTCCCGGCACACCCACCACGACGTGGCGACGCTGCGCGCGGACATGGACCGGGACAAGGTGCTCTCCGCCGAGGAGGCCGTCGCCTACGGGATCGCCGACCAGGTGCTGAGCCGGCGCTTCGCGTCCGGGTGAGCCGCGCGCGGCCGGGTACGGCAGGGGCTCGCCCCCAGCCGTACCCGGCCGCC
>NZ_JBIVVI010000599.1:0-5538 GCF_044757675.1 Kitasatospora sp. NPDC091257 | reverse complement strand
CCCTCGGTGGACGGGTGCCGGCGGGTGCAGCATGGCACAGCCGCGGCCCGCCGCACAGAGCCGGGAGCCTGCGGGCCGTGGGGGAACTCAGTCCGTGCGGGGCGCTCAGGCGCCCCACCGCATGTCCAGCAGCGACCTGATCTCCCCGGCGGCGGAGCCGAGTTCGGCGAGGAAGGCGCGCAGCACCGGATTGCGGTTGGTGGGCCGGGTGGCCACCCCGATCCGGCGGTACAGCTGCGGATGGTCCAGCCGGCACACGTGCACCCCGGCGCTGTCGGCCAGGCCGAGCGCCGGGATCAGCGCGACGCCCATGCCGGCCCGCGCGAGGTTGATGGTCACCTGGTAGTGGTCGCTGCGGCAGCGCACCCGGGGACGGAACCCCTCGGCGGCGCAGGCGCGTTCGAGCACCGGCTCCCCGGTGCTGCCGCCGTGGGTGCCGATCCAGCTCTCGCCCTCCAGCTCGGCCAGCCGCACCACCGAGCGCCGCCCGAGCCGGTGCCGCAGCGGCACCACGACCACCTGCGGCTCGTCGAAGTACATCCGCACGTCCACCGCCGCCCGGCGGCACCACGGGTCCAGCGGGTGCTCGAAGACGACGGCCGCGTCCAGCCGGCCGGCCTCCAGGTCCGGGACCAGCTCGTGCGGCTGGCCCATGATGAGTTCCAGCTCCACCTGCGGGTGCCCGGCGGCGAACGCGGCCAGCGCCCGTGGCAGCAGGTCCAGCCCGGCGGAGGCGAAGAAGCCGATCCGCAGCACGCCGGCCGCGGCCTGGGCGTGCGCCCGCAGGTCGTCCTGGGCGACGGCCATCAGATCGGCGATCGCCTGGGCGTGCTCGGCCAGCCGGACACCCGCGGGCGTCAGGCGCAGGGACTGCGGGGCCCGTTCCACCAGCGCGACACCCAGCTCCTGCTCCAGACGGGCGAGCTGGTGCGAGATGGCGGACGGGCTCAGGTGCAGGGCCTGTGCCGCGGCCACGATGGTGCCCCGGCGGGCGATCTCCAGGAGGACGTGCAGTCGGGCGCTGTTCAGCATCGGCCCAGGTTAGGCCGTGTGCGCCGGGAGTGCGGCCACCGGTTCCCCGGTCGGTCGCGCCGTCCCGTCGGCGGCGGTGTCCAGCCGGAGCAGGTCGTGCTCGGTCTCCCGGCGCACCACCACGCGGGCCTCGCCGTCGCGGACGAAGACCACGGCGGGCCGCGGCAGCTTGTTGTAGTTGGACGCCATGGCGTAGCCGTAGGCGCCGGTCACCGGGGTGGCCAGCAGGTCGCCGACCCGGAGGTCGACGGGGAGCGCGGCGTCGTCGATGATCACGTCGCCGCTCTCGCAATGCTTGCCGACCAGCCGGGCGCGCCGCGGGCGGGGCGCCTCGGGGCAGCGCGGCAGGAAGGCCTCGTAGCGGGCGCCGTACAGCGCGGGGCGCAGGTTGTCGCTCATCCCGCCGTCCACGCTGACGTAGGTGCGCACGTCCTCGATCCGCTTGACGGTGCCGACCCGGTACAGGGTCAGCCCGGCCCGGGCGGCTATCGACCGGCCGGGCTCGACGCCCACCGGGCCGTTCCAGCCGGCGCCGCGCACCGCCGCGCGGACCCGTTCGGCCCAGTCCGCGAAGGAGGGGGCGCTCTGCCCGCCCAGGTACGCCACGCCCAGGCCGCCGCCGACGGTCAGCCGGCGCAGGCCGTGCTCCACCGCGAACCGGGCCACCGCGGCGGCGCCGTCGGCCAGCTCGGCCGGGTCCAGCACCTGGGACCCGACGTGGGCGTGGACGCCCTCCAGCCGTACGGCGGCGGAGGCCCCGGCCCGGCGCACCGCGGCCTCGGCGGCGCCGCCGGCCAGGCCGAAGCCGAACTTGGAGTCGTGGCCGCCGGTGCGGATGGCCTGGTGGGCGCCGGCCGCGACCCCGGGCGCCACCCGCAGCTGGATCCGGGCCGGGGGCAGGCCCTCCTCGTGGTGCAGCCGTTCGATCCGGTCCAGTTCGTCGAAGCTGTCCACCACGATGTGGCGCAGGCCGACGGTGAGCGCGGTGCGCAGCTCGGCCTCGTCCTTGTTGTTGCCGTGCAGCACGATCCGGTCCGGGTCTACCCCGGCGTACAGGGCGGTGCGCAGCTCGCCGCCGGAGGCGACGTCCAGCAGCAGACCCTCCTCGGCGGCCAGGCGGGCCATCGCGGTGCACAGGAAGGCCTTGGAGGCGTAGGCGACGTTGCCCCGGCCGAAGGCGGCCACCGCCTCGCGGCAGCGGCGGCGCAGGTGCTCCTCGTCGTAGACGAACAGCGGCGTGCCGTACCGGCGGGCCGCCTCGTCCAGGAGCACCCCGCCGACGGACAGGCCCTCGGGGCGGAACTCGGCGGTGAGCGGCAGCAGGCCCGGGTCGACGGGCGACAGGGCTGGCGACACAGGGGACACGGCTTCCTCCCGAGGAGCTGGTTGGCCCCGCCCATCCTCGGTCCTGCGGAGGGGGTGAGAAAGCGCATTCTTCCGGCCCTGAGCAGTACGGAAACCGATGCTCCGTCCTGCGGACGGCCCTGTCCCAGGTGTTGCATCTAAGCTTGCATCTATGGTGCTACGGTGTGGTCCATGGCCGACACCCCGCCTCCCGCCCGCGTCCCGGTCCCCGCCCGCGTTCCGGCCGCGGACCGCGCGTACGAACTGACCAAGGACCTCATCCTCGGCGGCGGCCTCCCCGGCGGGACGCTGATCAGCGAGGGCGAGATCGCCGAGCGCACCTCGCTCAGCCGCACCCCGGTCCGGGAGGCCTTCCTGCGGCTCCAGGCCGAAGGACTGCTCCAGCTCTTCCCCAAGCGCGGAGCCGTCGTGGTGCCGGTCGGGCCCGGCGAGGCCGAGGACGTGCTGGAGCTGCGCGAGGCGCTGGAGAGCACCGCGGTAGGCCGGATCACCCGCCGCGCCGAGCCGCTCGACGACCTGCTGCGGCAGCTGACCGACCTGATCGACCAGCAGCGCGAACCCGCCCGCCGGGCCGACCTCGGCGCCTTCGCCGACGCCGACGAGGCCTTCCACCGGGGCATCGTGACGGCCTCCGGCAACGCGCTCGCCGAGCGCTTCTACGAGACGCTGCGCGACCGCCAGCGGCGGATGGCCGTGCAACTGCTCCAGGTGCGGCCGGAGCGGCGGCCGCAGCGGCTGGCCGCGCTGGTCGAGGAGCACGCCGCGCTGGTCGAGCGCATCGCGGCCCGCGACGCCGCCGGCTTCACCGAGGCGCTGCGCGCCCACCTGGACGCGCACCGCTGAGCCACTCCTCCCTCCTCCTCCCGCGCGGCGACGGCCGCGCACCCCGACGGACCGCCGGGACCACCATCCGACAAGGAGCAGCACCACCATGAGCACCACCCGGCCACCGTCCGCCGGTCCCGTCGCGCCCACCGGTCGGGGGAGGCCCTGGCTGGTCGCGGCCCTGGCCATGCTCTGTTGCGGCTGGGGCGGCAACCAGTTCACCCCGCTGCTGCTGATGTACCGCCACCTCGGCGGCTACTCCGAGGTCACCGTCGACGCCTTCCTGGGGGCCTACGTCCTCGGGCTGGTCCCCGGACTGCTGGTCGGCGGCGCGGCCTCGGACCGCTACGGGCGCCGTCCGCTGATGATCGGCGCGGTCGTCGCCTCGCTCGCCGCCAGCGGTGTGCTGTGCGGCGGCGTCACGGGTGAACTCCCCATCTACGCCGGGCGGTTCCTCACCGGTACAGCCGTCGGCATCGCGATGGCCGTCGGCACCAGCTGGGTCAAGGAGCTCTCCCAGGCCCCGCACGACCCGGCCGCCGACCAGGGCGCCGGAGCCCGCCGCGCCTCCCTCGCCCTCACCGTCGGCTTCGGCCTCGGCGCCGGCGTGGCCGGCGCGCTCGCCCAGTGGGGCCCCTGGCCGATGGTCACCCCGTACCTCGCCCACCTGCTGGTCACCCTGCCCGCGCTGTTCCTGCTCCCGAAGGCCGTCGAGACCCGGGCCCGCTCGGCCGCCGTCCGCAGCCTCTGGGCCGACCTCAAGGTCCCGGCGGCCGGGCACCGGCGCTTCCTGCGGGTGGTCCTGCCGATGGCCCCGTGGGTGTTCGGCTCGGCCGGCGTCGCGTACGCGGTGACCCCGCAGCTGGTCGGCGACCGGCTCGGCGACTGGTCGCTGGCCTACGCGACCCTGCTGACCGTCCTCACCCTCGGCACCGGCGCCCTGGTCCAGCCCCTCGCCAAGCGCCTGGACTCGCTGAACTCGGCGCGCGGCGTCGTCGTCTCCATGGTGCTGATGGCCTGCGGCATGGCCGTCTGCGCCGGCGACGCGGCGGTGCGCTCCCCGCTGCTCGGCCTCGGCGGGGCGGTCCTCCTCGGTGCCGCCTACGGCATCGGCGTCGTCTCCGGCCTGCTGGAGATCCAGCGCCTCGTCACCCCCGACGACGTGGCCGGCATCACCGGCGTCTACTACGCCCTCTGCTACTCCGGCTTCCTGCTGCCCGCCGTGCTCGCGGCGCTCTCCTCCGTGGCCTCCTACACCGTGATGCTCTCGGCGGTGACCGCCTTCGCCCTCGCCAGCCTCGCCGTGATCGCCTTCTCCTCCCGCCGCACCGCCCCCGCCCCGATCCCGGCGGAAGCCTCCCGCTGACCGTCGGTCTCGTGCCTCCCCGCCCGCTCCCGGGCGGGGAGGCAGAATGCTCTGCGAACCGGTCCTGTTGCGAGCGCGAACGGTCAGTGCGCGTCCAATGCCGGTCGACGAGCGGGGCGGCCGCATGATCCGGGGGAGAATCGCACGACGGAAGGAGACGCGTTGTGAGTACGGCACCCCAGGTCCCCGGTGACTACAGCACCGTCAGCGACCCCGAGCGGGCACTGAAGTACGCGATCCGGCACATCGCGGGCGACCGCACCGAGATCATCGAGGGAGTCATCACCCCCATGTCGCCGTCATGGGCGCACGAGTCCGCCGCCGAGATCGTCCGCCGCCAGCTCGGCCCCCGCATGGACCAGCTCGACCTGGTGTCCGGGTCCGGCAACCTCGACCTGCCGGGCAGCGAGAACTGGTACATCCCGGACCTGGCCGTCGTGCCGGCCGAACTCGCCCTGAAGACCGAAGGCGCACTGCTGCCCGACCAGACCTTCCTGATCGTCGAGGTCAGTTCACCGTCCAACGCGGAGACCGACCGCGTCGTCAAGCGCCGTCGTTACGGCCAGTACGGCGCTCCGCTCTACCTCCTGGTCGACCGCCAGAACCGCAGCTGCACCCTGTACAGCGAGCCGACCCGGCTCGGTTACGCCGCGGAGAGCGGCCCGTACCCGTTCGGCGCGCCCGTGCGCCTTCCGGCGCCCTTCGACCTCGACCTCGACACCACCCGCCTGTAGCCGTTCGTCAGACCCTGGCGTCGTCCTTGGGGCGGGCGTGGGCGGGGAGGCCGTTGGCGAGGTCCTCGACCAGGAGGCGCCAGGCGATGGCGTCGGCGGCGGCGCGCAGTTGGGGGCTGCGGGGGCGGCCGGCGTCGGCGTCGAGGCGGGCGTTGAGCCAGTCGGACCAGGCGTGGGCGAGGGTGCGGACCTCGTGGGTGCCGGCCTCGGTGGGGG
>NZ_JBIVVI010000598.1:0-5544 GCF_044757675.1 Kitasatospora sp. NPDC091257 | reverse complement strand
GGACCGGCGGAGGGGCCGGTCCGCTGCTCCGGACGGGACAGCGGTCGGGCCCGGCCGGGGTCAGGCCGGGTCGGTGGTGGAGACGGCCACCAGCTTCGTCACCGAGCCGTCGTCGCCGACGACGTCCCGCAGGTGCCGGAAGCCGAGCCGGTGGCACATCGTCAGGCTCGGGGTGTTCTCGGCGCCGACCATGCCGTAGACCTCCTTGAGCCCCAGCTCGTCCCCGGCGTAGCGGATCAGGCCGCGCACCACCTCGCCGCCCAGGCCCCGGCCCCAGAACTCCGGGGCCAGCGCGGTGACCAGCTCGTGGCCGTCGACGTTCCCGGTGCGCTTGACCTCGGCGTGGCCCGCGTACGCCCCGTCCAGCCACAGGCCCCAGACGTCGAAGAGGTTCTGCGGGTAGACGTCGGCCAGGATCGCGCGGAACAGCGTCCGGATGTCCGGCTCGGGCACGAGGTCCTGGCCCATCCAGCGGCACACGTCCGCGTTGCGCAGCAGGGAGACGAAGGCGTCCTCGTCCTCGGGCCGGTAGGGGATGAAGTCCAGGTGCTCGGTGCGCAGCGGAGGGGTCATGGTGCTCTCCTCGGGTCGTGGTGGTGCGGCGGCTCGGTGGTGCGGTCGTTCAGTGGCGCGGTGGTGGGGTGGTGGGGTGGTGCGGCGGCCGGGACGGGGCCGGTCGGCGCGGCGCGGCCGGCGGCCCCGTCCGTGCGGCCGGTCAGGCTCCGGCGTTCTCCATGCGCTCGCGCAGGCTCTTCGGGCGCATGTCGGTCCACACCTCGTCGACGTAGGCGGTGCACTCGGCCTCGGTGCCCTCGGTGCCGACGGGCTGCCAGCCGGCCGGTACGTCGAGGTCGGCGGGCCAGAGGGAGTACTGCTCCTCGTCGTTGCGCAGCACCTGGTAGCGGGTGTTCTCGTCCATGTCGGGCTCCTCTGTCGTCGGACGAACGGGTGTCGGTGGTGGTGTACGGTCAGTGGCTTTCCCGGGCGTGCCGGGCGATCTGCCGCAGGGCGGCGGCGAAGTCCTCGGCCGCCCGGCGGACGGACCCGGTGTCGTGCACGGCGGGCCGGTGGTGCCAGGTGAAGGCGAGGCGTCCGTGCTGGGTCGCGCCGACCACCTCCAGCGGGTGGGAGCCGCCGTCCCGGGGGTCGTGGTCCTGGCCGAAGGAGCCGAGTTCGGCGCGGACCAGGCCGTCGCCGGCGGTCTCGGGCCGGGCGTCCCACTGGCCGAGGTAGTTGAAGACGACCTGGCCGTGCCCGCCGGCGGCGAGGCGCTCGCGGATCTCGGGGGTGCCGAAGGTGCGCAGGGCGCCGAAGCCCAGGCCGTTGCCGGGCACCGCGCGCAGCTGCCGGCGCACGGACTTCACCAGGGCGCGCCAGTCGCGGTCCGGATCGGGCCGGTCGGGGTCGGGGACGTGGAAGGTGACGGGGTGGACGGTGGTGAACCAGCCGACCGTGCGGGACAGGTCGACGCCCTCCAGCAGGTCCTCCCGGCCGTGTCCTTCCAGGTCCAGGGCGATCCGCTGCTGTCCGCTCCAGCGGGCCAGGGCGAGGGCGAGCGCGGCGAGCAGCACGTCGTTGACCCGGGTGCGGTAGGCGGCGGGAGCGGCGCGCAGCAGTGCCTCGGTGTCCGCCTCGTCGAGTTCGACGGTGACCGCCGCGCTCGCGACATCGTCGGCGGCGGTGTCATCACTCGCGGCGCCGCCGGGGTCGGCCGGGCCGCCGGGCAGGGCCGTCCGGGCGCTCACCGCCTCCTCCCAGTACGGGAGTTCGTGGTCCAGGCCGCCCTCGGCGACATGGCCGGCGAGCCGGTGCGCCCAGTCCCGGAAGGAGGTGCCGCGCTCCCCCAGGGTGATCGCCCCGCCGCGGACGGCCTGCCGGTGGGCGCTCTCCAGGTCGTCGCGCAGCACCCGCCAGGAGACGGCGTCGACGACCAGGTGGTGGGCGACCAGGAGCAGCAGGGCGGGGTGCTCCGGGTGGCCGGTGAACAGGGCGGCGCGCAGCAGCGGGCCGCGGGCCAGGTCGAAGCCGGCGTGGAGCTCGTCGGCGGCCTTGGCCATGGCCGCGTCGGCGGCCTCGGCGCTCTGCCCGGTCAGGTCGTAGCGGATCAGGAGGTCCTCGGCGGGGGCGGGCGGCGGGTTGAACTGGTGCCAGCCGGCCTCGTCGCGGGTGAAGCGCATGCGCAGCGCGTCGTGGTGTTCCAGCAGGGCGTCGAGGGCTGCGCGCAGTGCCGTCGGGTCGGGGTCGGCGCCGAGTTCGAGCAGGGTGGACTGGTTGAAGTGGTGGTGGGCGGCGCGCGGGGTGGTCAGGAACCACTCCTGGATGGGGGTGAGCGGCAGGTCGCCGGTCACCGGGCCGTCGTCCGCGCGTTCGGTGGTGGTGCGCACGACGGTGGCGAGTTCGGCCACGGTCTGGTGGCTGAACAGGTCCCGGGTGGCCAGGTGGAGGCCGTCGCGGCGCAGCCGGGACACCACCTGCATGCTGAGGATGGAGTCGCCGCCGAGCAGGAAGAAGTTGTCGTCGGCGCCGACCTCGTCGAGGCCGAGGACGTCGGCCCAGATCCGGGCGATCCGTCGTTCGAGGTCGGTCTCCGGCGCCCGGCCCGGGCCGGCGGTGGCGTGGGCGGGCCCGGGGTCGGGCAGGGCCCGGCGGTCGAGCTTGCCGTTGGGGGTGAGCGGCAGGGCGGCCAGCGGGACGAAGGCCGCGGGGACCAGGTGGGGCGGCAGGGTTTCGGCCAGGTGGAGGCGGAGTTCGAGGGCGGACGCGCCGGTGGTGGCGTCGGTCGGGACGACGTAGCCGACGAGCCGTCCGCCGCCGGGGCCGTCGGCGCGGACGGTGACGACGGCGTCGCGCACCAGGGGGCTGCGGCGCAGGGCGCTCTCGATCTCCCCGGGTTCGATGCGGAAGCCGCGCAGCTTGATCTGTTCGTCGGCGCGGCCGGCGAACCGGAGTTGGCCGTCGGCGTCGCGGCGGGCGAGGTCCCCGGTGCGGTACATCCGGTCGCCGGGGGCGCCGTACGGGTCGGGCAGGAAGCGCTGGGCGGTGAGGCCGGGGCGGCCGAGGTAGCCGCGGGCGAGGCCGGGGCCGGCCAGGTGGAGCTCCCCGGTGACGCCGGGCGGCACCGGCCGCAGGGCGGTGTCCAGGACGTACGCGCGGGTGGCGCCGCTGGGCCGGCCGATCGCGGGGGTGCCGGTGCCGGCGGTGAGCGGGCCGGTCCAGCTGGCGACGACGGTGGCCTCGGTGGGGCCGTAGGAGTTGATCATCCGTCGGCCGGGGGCCCAGGTGTCGACCAGGTCGGCCGGGCAGGCCTCGGCGCCGACCACCAGGGTGCGCAGGTCGGGCAGGGCGGCGGCGGTTGCGGGTTCCACGGTGGCCAGGGCCGCCGGGGGGATCAGGGTGTGGCTGATCCGGCGGGCGCCGAGGGCCTCGGCGAGCCGCTCGCCGACCAGCGGCCCCTCCTCGCCGGTGACCAGGGCGGCCCCGGAGAGCAGGGAGATGCACAGTTCCAGCACGGAGGCGTCGAAGCTGGGCGAGGCGAACTGGAGCACCCGGTCGCCGGGGCCGACGGCGTACTGCTCGGCGGCGGCCGCCGCGAAGACGGCGAGGCCGGCGTGGGTCACCAGGACGCCCTTGGGAGTGCCGGTGGAGCCGGAGGTGTAGATGACGTAGGCCGGGTGGGCGGGGGTGAGGGCGGTGCTGCGGTCGGCGTCGGTGGGTGCGGTGTCCGGGCCTTCGGCGGTCCAGACCCCGGCCGGGTCGTCGAGCACCAGGTGGGCGGCGGCGTCGCGGACCATGAACGCGCGCCGGGGCGCCGGGTAGTCCGGGTCGACCGGGAGGAAGGCGCCGCCGGCCTTGGCGACGGCGAGCTGGGCGACCACCATGGCCGCCGAGCGGGGCAGGGCGAGGGCGACCAGCCGCTCGGGCCCGACGCCGCGCCCGATCAGCTGGTGGGCCAGCCGGTTGGCGGCCCGGTCCAGTTCGGCGTAGCTGAGTTCGCGCTCGCCGTCGAGCAGGGCGGGTGCGTCGGGGGTGGCGGCGACCCGGCGCTCGAACAGCTCGGGCAAGGTGGCCTCCGGCACCGGGCGGAAGGTGCCGCCGGCCTCGGCGGGCGGCGTGTCCGGTCCGGCCAGCGGCAGCGCGCCGACGGCGCGGGCCGGGTCCTGGGCGACGGCCGTCAGCAGGGTGGCGAGCTGGCCGGCCATCCGCTCGACGGTGGCCGGGTCGAACAGGTCGGTGTTGTAGGTGAGCAGGCCGTGCAGCGCGCCGCTCCCGGTCTCGACGAACTCCAGCACCAGCTCGAAGGCCGTCCGTACGGCGTCGGGCTCGATGCCGGTCACGTCGAGGCCCGGCAGGTCGAGTTCGGCGGACGGCGCGTTCTGGAGCACCACGTGGACCTGGAAGAGCGGGCTGCGGCTGGTGTCGCGCACCGGCTGGACCTCGTCGACCACCTTCTCGAAGGGCACGTCCTGGTGGGCGAAGGCGTCCAGGACGGTCTGCCGCACCTCGCCGAGGAGGGCGTCGAAGGACTGGCCGGGTTCCACCCGGGAGCGCAGCACCAGGGTGTTGACGAAGAATCCGACCAGCTGCTGGATCTCGGGCCGGTGCCGGCCGGAGGTGATCGTACCGACGGTGATGTCGGTGTCCCCGCAGAGCCGGGCCAGGTAGGCCTGGGAGGCGGCGACCAGGGTGGTGAACAGCGTGGCGCCGCGCTCCCGGCCGACCTCGGCCAGCCGGCGGGCGGTGTCGGCGGGCAGTTCCAGGCGGACGGTGGCGGCATTGGCGGCGTTCGCGGCGCGCACCGCGGGCCGGGGCCGGTCGGTGGGCAGCCTCGGCGGTACCACTCCGGCCAGTTGGCGCTTCCAGTAGGCGAGCTGTTCCCCGCTGGGGGCCCCTTCGGTGCGCTGCCAGTGGGCGTAGTCGGCGTACTGCACCGGCAGTGGCGCCAACTCGGTTTCCGCGGAGTCGAGTTCGGCACGGTAGAGGTGGGCCAGGTCGCTGAGCAGCACGCCGCTGGACCAGCCGTCGGTGACCATGTGGTGCAGGGTCAGCGCCAGCACGTGGTCGTGGTCGGCCAGCCGGACCAGGGTGGCGCGCAGCAGGGGTCCGCGGCGCAGGTCGAAGGGCCGGGCGCGTTCGGCGGCGAGCAGGTCGCGCAGGGCCTGCGGCCGTTCGCCGGCGGGCCGGCCGGAGAGGTCGTGCCGTGGCAGCGGTACGACGTGCGGCGGGTTGACCAGTTGGACGCCGTGGCCGTCGACGCTGTCGAAGGTGGTGCGCAGCGACTCGTGCCGGGCCGTCAGGGCGTCCAGGGCCGCGCCGAGGGCGCCGGGGTCGAGGGTGCCGCGCAGCCGCAGCGCGAGCGCGACGTTCTCGGCGACGCCGGGCGTGAACTCCTCCAGGAACCAGAGGCGTTGCTGGGCGTGGGACATCGGGGCCGCGCCCGTGCGGGGCACCGGGACGACGGGCGGGCGGGCCGGGGTACCGGACGCCTCGGTGAGCAGCCGGGCCAGGCCGGCCGGGGTGGGGTGGTCGAAGACCGCGCGGGGGCCG
>NZ_JBIVVI010000597.1:0-5552 GCF_044757675.1 Kitasatospora sp. NPDC091257 | reverse complement strand
GAGGCGCGTGTGACTGACCGGGGCTGGGACGAGGACGACGCCCGGCCGTACTTCTTCCTCTCCTACGCGCACACCCCCAAGGCCGGTGCGCGGGGCGCGAGCGACCCGAACCACTGGGTCAGGCAGTTGTACCGGGACCTCTGCGAGGCGGTGCTCCAGCTCACCACCGTCCCGGACGGGGCCGCGGTCGGCTTCATGGACGAGTCCATGCACCAGGGCGAGCTGTGGGCCGAACGGCTGTCCGACGAGTTGGCGACCTGTCGGGTGTTCGTGCCCCTGTACTCCCCGAGGTACTTCAACAGCGTTCCGTGCGGCCAGGAATGGCACGCCTTCACCCGCCGGCCGGTCTACCCGGCGAACCTCGACTCCGAGCGCACCAGCGGCATCGTCCCGGTGCTGTGGGCGCCGATGAGCCGCTACCGGCTGCCGAACGTGGCCAGTGAACTCCAGTTCAACCACGCCAGTTTCGGGCCCGAGTACGCCACCGAGGGCCTGTACGCCCTGATGAAGCTCAGCTACTTCCGCTCCTCCTACGAGCTGGCGGTGCACCGGCTGGCGGCCCGGATCGTGCAGGTCGCGGAGGAGACGGTGATCCCGGTCGGGCGGCGGCTGGGATTCAACGGCCTGCCGAGCGCGTTCAACGTCACCGCCCCGACCAAGCAGCTGCGGATCTCCGTCCTCGCCTACCACCAGAACGAGTTGCCCGCCGACCGCAGCCCCGACTACTACGGCGAGCGGCGCACCGACTGGCACCCGTACCGGCCGGTCGGCTCGCCGATCGCCCAGCACGCGGCGCGCCTCGCCCGGCAGTTGGGGTTCCAGCCGACCGTGCACGAGTTCGACGAGGAGGTCGAGTCGATCATCGGGGGCAACGCCGAGGCGCCCGGCCTGCTGCTGCTCGACCGCTGGGCGCTGCGCGACCCGCGCCGGCGCGAGCTGGTCCGGCGCTTCGACCGCTCGGACGCCACCTGGGTGAGCATCCTGGAGCCGTTCAACGGCGACGACCCGGAGTGCGCCGACCGCGCCGACGAGCTGGGCGACCTGACCGACGAGACGCTGCGCATCACCCGGCGGGCGAGCCGGCCGAGCTTCCTCGGCGCGACCGGACCGACCGGGCTGCACTCCCTGGAGGACTTCGACGACGCGCTGCCCCGGGCGGCGATGAAGGCCAAGTACGCGTTCGAGGGCCGTACCCGGGCCGAACCGGAGGAACCGCCGCCGCCCCGGCCGAGCCTGCGGGACGCGTTCCGGCGCGGCGCGGGCGGGTACGGACCGGACGGATCCCCGGCGGACCCCTTCGAGGACGACCAGGGCGACGACCGCGCCGACGGAGACGGCACCGGCCGCACCACCAGCACCACCCACCGACGTCGGGACAACGGCGACGACCCGCACCGCGAGCGCGACCCGCATCGTGAGCAGGACCCGCACCGCGAGCGCGACCCGCACCGCGAGCACGACCCGTACCGCGACGACGGCGATGAACCCGATGACGGGATGGCGCCCTTGGGAGGACGAGGACCGCGATGACTGACAACCGCACCAGGAACCTCCGTCTCGGCGGGCTCACCTCCGCCGACCTGGCCGCCCAGCGGGCGGCCGAGCGGCAGGCGGCGGAACAGGACCGCAACGGCCGGATCATCACCTTCTACTCGTACAAGGGCGGCACCGGCCGCACCATGGCGCTCGCCAACACCGCCTGGATCCTGGCCGCCAACGGCTTCCGCGTGCTCACCGTGGACTGGGACCTGGAGGCGCCCGGCCTCGCCAAGTTCTTCCACCCGTTCCTCGACCCGGCCTCGCTGGCCGGGACCACCGGGATGATGGACCTGATCGCCGAGTACCGCGAGGAGGCGCTGCGCCCGGTCGAGCACGCCGAGGGCTGGCACCTGGACTTCGCCCGGGTGCACCCGCACGCGCTCTCGCTCACCTGGCCGCACTTCCCGGACGGCGGCAGCCTGGACTTCCTCTCCGCGGGCCAGTTCAACCGGGACTACTCCGAGGCCGTCACCCACCTCGACTGGGACATCTTCTACGACCGCTTCGACGGCGGGCAGTTCTTCGACGCACTCAAGGCCGACATGGCCAAGCGCTACGACTACGTGCTGATCGACTCCCGCACCGGCCTCTCCGACATCGCCGAGATCTGCACCGTCCAGATGCCCGACGACCTGGTGGTCTGCTTCACCCTCAGCGACCAGTCCATCGACGGTGCCTCGCGGATCGCCCAGCACATCCACGACCGCTACCGCGAGCGCGGGATCCGCATCCTGCCCGTCCCGATGCGCATCGACGAGGGCGAGAAGGAGAAGGCCGACGCCGGCCGCGCCCTCGCCCGGGTCCGCTTCGACGGGCTGCCGGCCGGCTTCGACGGCGAGGAACTCGCCCAGTACTGGGGCTCGGTGGAGATCCCGTACCGGCCGTTCTACGCCTATGAGGAGATCCTCGCCACCTTCGGCGACCAGACCGGCACGCCCACCTCGATGCTGGCCGCCTGCGAGCGGCTCACCTCCATGATCACCGAGGGCCGGGCGGCCGGCCTGCCACCGGTGGACGAGGAGGTGCGGCTGCGCTTCGTGGACGCGTTCACCCGCCGCCGCCCGTCCGTGCCCGCCGACCTCTACCTCTCCTACGTCCCCGAGGACCGGATGTGGGCGGACTGGATCGAGTCCGTCCTGACCAGGGCCGGCTTCCGGGTGCTGCCGCGCGACCTCAGCGCCGGCACCGACCCGCGCGAGGAGACCGAGCGCGGCATCGACTCCGCGTACCGGACGGTCGCCGTGCTCTCGCCCGCCTACCAGCGCTCCCCGCAGGCGCGGGCGCTGTGGGAGTCGGTGGTCAGCTCCGACCCCTCCGGCACCCGGCGCCAGCTGCTGCCCGTCCGGGTCGGCGACGTGCGGCTCACCGCGCCGTTCAGCAACCGCAACCCGGTCGACCTGGTCGGCCGCGACGAGACGCAGTCGATCCAGAGCCTGCTGCGCGCGCTCGGCCGCGGCGACACCCCGCTCGACGACGCGCCCAGCGGCGGCCCGCGCTTCCCCGGCAGCAAGCCCTCGGTGTGGGACGTCCCGCCGCGCAACCCCTCCTTCACCGGCCGCTCCGCCGTCCTGGAGCAGCTGCGCAACCAGCTGCGCGGCGGCATGGCGGCCGTGCTGCCCACCCCGCAGACCCTGTACGGGCTCGGCGGCGTCGGCAAGACCCAGGTGGCGCTGGAGTACGCCCATCGCTTCATGTCCGACTACGACCTGGTCTGGTGGATCGACGCCGAGCAGACCGAGCTGGTCGCGCCGGCGCTGGCCGAACTCGCCCGCCGGCTGGGCCTGCGGGTCGGCGACTCGGTGACCGAGGCCGCCGAGGCGGCCAGGGAGGCGCTGCGGCGCGGCGTGCCCACCTCGCGCTGGCTGCTGATCTTCGACAACGCCGACGAGCCCGCCGAGATCCGCCGGTTCTTCCCCGGCGGCTCCGGCCACATCCTGGTCACCTCCCGCAACCAGGCCTGGACCGGGCACGCCGAGGCGCTGGAGGTCGACGTCTTCACCCGCGGCGAGAGCGTCGAGCACCTGTGCCGGCGCGCCCGCAGCCTCTCCCGCCCGGACGCCGACCGGGTCGCCGAGGCGGTCGGGGACCTGCCGCTGGCCGTCGAGGTGGCCGCCGCCTGGCTGGACACCACCGGCACCCCGGTGGAGACCTACGTCTCCCAGCTGCACGCCGAGGCCGCCCGCGCGCTGGCCGTCGGCCGCCCGGCCGACTACCCGACGCCGGTCGCCGCGACCTGGAACGTGTCGATCGGACGGCTGCGCCAGCAGTCCCCGGCGGCCGTCCGGCTGCTCCAGCTGTGCGCGTTCTTCGCGCCCGAGCCGATCTCGATGAACCTCTTCTACAGCGACCAGATGATCCGGGCGCTGGTGAAGTTCGACGCCGACCTCAGCGACAAGTTCATGCTGGGCAAGGTGATCCAGGCGATCGGCCGGTACGCGCTGGCCAAGGTCGACGCCGGCAGCAACAGCTTCCAGGTGCACCGGCTCGTCCAGGCGGTGATCCGGGCCGGGATGACCGCCGACGAGCAGGAGATCGCCGTCCACGAGGTGCACCGCATCCTCACCGGCGCCCGGCCCGTCCTCGGCGACACCGACGACCCGGCCAACTGGCCCGCCTTCGACGAGATCTGGCCGCACCTGTCGCCGTCCAAGGCGCACAACTGCGACGAGGCGGACACCCGCCAGCTGCTCATCGACCGGGTCCGCTACCTGTGGAAGCGCGGCGAGCTCGACCGCGCCCGCGACCTCGGCCACGCCCTGGACGTGGAGTGGACCGGCAAGCTCGGCGAGAACGACCGGCAGACCCTGCTGCTGCGCTTCCAACTCGCCAATGTGCTGCGCTCCCAGGGCAACTACGGTGAGGCGCTGGCCCTGGACGAGGACACCCTGGAGCGCCAGCGGGGCCTGCTCGGCGAGCACCACCCGTACACCCTGATGACGGCCGGCTCGCTCGGCGCCGACCGCCGGGCGCTCGGCCGGTTCCAGGCCGCGCTCGACCTCGACCGCGAAATCCTCGACCAGTTCCGCGAGTTGTTCGGCGACGACAACCCGCGCACGCTCTCCATGGCGAACAACCTGGCGATCGACTACCGGCTGGTCGGCGACAGCGAGGCGGCCCGCGAACTCGACCAGGAGACCCTCGACCGGCGCACCGCCGTCCTCGGCCCCAAGCACCCCTACACCCTGTCCACCAAGTCCAACCTGGCCCGCGACCTGCGCGAACTCGGCGACTACCGCGGCTCGGTGGACCTGCTCCAGGAGGTCACCTCCGACCTCGGCGACGTGCTCGACCCGGACCTGCCGGAGAACCTGCGCAACGCCAAGTCGCTGGCCGTCTCGCTGCGCCGGATCGGCCAGCTCGCCGAGGCCCGCCGGATCACCAAGGAGACCTACGAGCGCTACCTGGAGCGCTACGGCGCCGACGCCCCCGACGCGCTCGCCTGCGCGCTCAACCTGGCCGCCGACCACAGCGCCTCCGGCGACAAGGAGGCCGCCCGCGACCTCTGCTCCACCGTCTTCGAGGGCCACCGGCGGCTGTTCGGCGACGAGCACCCGTTCACCCTGGCCTGCGCCAACAACCTCGGCATCTACCTGCGGGGCAGCGGCGACGTCCCGGGCGCCATCGAGCGCGGCCGGCTCACCGTCGAGGGGCTGACCCGCTCGGTCGGGCCGGAGCACCCGTACACCCTCAACGCGATGATCAACCTGGCCAACGCCTACGGCGACGACGGGCAGCTGGACCGCGCCGAGCGGCTCGGCCGGGCCGCGTACCAGGGGCTGTGCGACCGCTACAGCGCCCAGCACCCGGACGCGGTGGCCTGCGAGGCCAACCTGGCGATCACCCTGCGGTCCGGCGGGCGGCACACCCAGGCGGCCGAGCTGAGGGCACGGGCGATCTCCGAGTTGATCCGACAGGTCGGCGAGGAGCACCCCAACACGGTCTCCGCGCGGGCCTGGTCACCGAGGGCCCGGACGCCGTCCGCCGGCTGATCGCCACCGGCGCCCTGTTCGACC
>NZ_JBIVVI010000596.1:0-5561 GCF_044757675.1 Kitasatospora sp. NPDC091257 | reverse complement strand
GGGCGCGTGGGGACCGAACTCAACCGCCGCTGGGAGTCGGGGACGCACGCCTACAGCGTGTCCGACCCCTTCGGCCAGGGCCCGCTGCCCTGGCTGCGCAGCCCGGACCAGTACCTGGCCGGGGCGGAGGGCGCCGTGCCCTGGTACGTCTCGGTGGGCGCGCCGGGCCAGCAGTCGCTGACGGCCGGAGTCCGCAGGAAGCCGTCCGTCGGAACCCCGCAGGGCGCCAACGACGTGGACCAGCAGATCAAGGGCTTCGCCTCGGCCGGGGTGGTCCGCCCCGGCGGCTCGGTGGACTTCCGGGTCACCGTCAACCCGCCCCGCGAGTTCACCGTGAACATCTTCCGGATCGGCCACTACGGCGGTGACGGCGCCCGCCACATGACCTCCAGCCCGTCGATCGCCGGCCTCGCCCAGCCCGCCCCGCTGGTGGTCGACCGGACGGTCTCCTGCCACCACTGGTGGCACTCCTGGCGGCAACAGATCCCGGCGCACTGGAAGCCCGGCGCCTACGTCGCCGTGCTGACCACCGCGGACATGCTGCACCGCAGCCACATCCCCTTCACCGTCCGGGACTTCGAGGACCGGGCGGGCACCGCCGAACTGCTCCTGGTGCTCCCGGACGTGACCTGGCAGGCGTACAACCTGTTCCCCGAGGACGGCCGCACCGGCGCCAGCCTCTACCACGCCTGGGACGGCCGGGGCGGCCTGGTCGGCGAGCCGGAGGCGGCCGTCACCGTATCCTTCGACCGCCCGCACGCCACCGCCGGACTGCCGCTGCACGTCGGCCACGCGTACGACTTCATCCGCTGGGCCGAGCGCTTCGGCTACGACCTCTCCTACGCCACCGCCACCGACCTGCACGCCGGCCTGGTGGACCCGTCCCGGCACCGGGCGCTGGTCTTCCCCGGCCACGACGAGTACTGGTCCGAGCCGATGCGCCGGGCCGCCGAGCGGGCCAGGGACGGCGGCACCTCGCTGGTGTTCCTCTCCGCCAACACCATGTACTGGCGGGTCGAGCTGACCGCCGCCGCCTCCGGCGAGCCCAACCGGCTGCTCAACTGCCGCAAGCGGCAGAAGGTCGGTGCCGGCAGCCCGGCCGCCGGGGCGCCCGGCGCGGCCAGCGCGCTGTGGCGGGACGCCGGGGAGCCCGAGCAGCACCTGCTCGGGGTGCAGTACTCGGGGCGGGTCGCCGCGCCCGTCCCGCTGGTCGCCCGGCACACCGCGCACTGGCTCTGGGACGGCACCGGCCTCCAGGAGGGCGACGAGCTGCCCGGGCTGGTCGCCGGCGAGGCCGACCGCTACTACCCCAAGGTGGCGCTGCCCGAGCACGTCGAGCGGGTGCTGCTGGCGCACTCGCCGTACCAGGACCCGGCCGGCCGCACCCGCTACCAGGAGACCTCGCTGTACCGCGCGCCCAGCGGCGCGTACGTCTTCGCGGCCGGCACCTTCGCCTGGTCGCCCGCGCTGGGGCGCCCGGGGCTGACCGACGAGCGCATCCAGCGGGCCACCGCCAACCTGCTGGACCGGCTCTGCAAGAACCAGCTGCACTGACCACGGTGGCCGAGAACCGGCGCGCGGTGGCCGGAGAACCGGCGTTCCGGCGGGCGTGAAAGACTGCGGGGGCAGTGACCTCCCCTTTCGCGGTGCCCCCGCCCGTGAACGACCCCTGAGGACTGAACACCTTGAGCGGATTTGTCACCAAGCCCGAGCCGGTCCAGGTACCCGGCCTGGTCCACCTGCACACCGGCAAGGTGCGCGACCTCTACCGCACCGGTTCGGGCGAGCTGGTCATGGTGGCCAGCGACCGGACGTCCGCCCACGACTGGGTGCTGCCGAACGAGATCCCGGACAAGGGCCGCATCCTCACCCAGCTGTCGCTGTGGTGGTTCGAGCGGATCGCCGACATCGTTCCCAACCACGTGATCTCCACCGAGGTCCCGGCCGGCGCCCCGGCCGACTGGAAGGGCCGCACGCTGGTCTGCCGCAGCCTGGAGATGATCCCGGTCGAGGCGGTCGCCCGCGGCTACCTGGCCGGCTCCGGCCTGGCCGAGTACCAGGAGAGCCGCACGGTCTGCGGCATCGCGCTGCCGGAGGGCCTGGAGAACAGCTCCGAGCTGCCCGCCCCGATCTACACCCCCGCGCTCAAGGCCGAGGTCGGCGAGCACGACGAGAACGTCTCCTACGAGGAGACCGCCCGCCGGATCGGCGCCGAACTCGCCTCGCAGTTGCGCCGCACCACCCTGGACGTCTACGCCCGGGCCCGGGACATCGCCCGCGCGCGCGGCATCATCCTGGCCGACACCAAGTTCGAGTTCGGCCTGCTGGACGGCGAGCTGGTGATCGGCGACGAGGTGCTCACCCCGGACTCCTCCCGCTACTGGCCGGCCGACGAGTACGAGGCGGGCCGCTCGCAGTCGTCCTTCGACAAGCAGCTGATCCGCGACTGGCTGGTCTCCCCGGACTCCGGCTGGGACCGCTACAGCGAGCAGCCGCCGCCGGCGCTGCCGGCCGAGATCGTCGAGCTGACCCGCGCCAAGTACATCGACGTGTACGAGCGGCTGACCGGGACCACCTGGGCCTGACCCGCTCGACCGCCCGCGGGCACGGCCTCAGATCCAGCCGTGCTCGCGGGCGATCCGCACCGCCGCGTGGCGGTTCTCCGCGCCCAGCTTGGTGGCCGCCGAGGACAGGTAGTTGCGCACGGTGCCCTGGGAGAGCGAGGCCCGTTCGGCGATCTCGGCGATCGGGGTGCCGTCGGCGGCCAGCTCCAGGACGTCCGTCTCGCGCGGGGTCAGCGGGGTCTCGCCGGCGCTGATCGCGTCCGCCGCCAGCTCGGGGTCCACGTACCGGCCGCCGGAGCGCACGGTGCGGATGATGCCGGCCAGGTCCGCCGCCGAGACGGTCTTCGGCAGGAAGCCGCGCACCCCGACCTCCAGCGCCCGCTTCAGGTAGCCGGGGCGGCCGTGGCCGGTGACGATCATGCAGCGGCAGTCCGGCAGCGCCAGCCGCAGCTGGGTGGCCACCTCGATGCCGTCCTTGCCCGGCATCTGGAGGTCCAGCACCGCGACGTCCGGGCGGTGGGCCAGCGCCATCGCCAGTGCCTCGGTGCCGGAGCCGGCCTGGGCGACCACCTCGATGTCGTCCTCCAGCGAGAGCAGCGCGGCCAGCGCGCCCCGGATCAGGTGCTCGTCGTCGGCGAGCAGGACGCGGACGGGCGCGGCGTTCTCGGTCATCGGGCGGTCTTTCTTCCTCAGCGGGGGAGCGGGACGGTGGCGAGCATCCGGAAGACGCCCGCCTCGGCGGTCGACACGGTCAGTTCGCCGTCGTGGGCGGCGAGCCGCTCGCGCAGTCCGCGCAGCCCGGTGCCGCTGCCCTGGGAGGGGAACGGGATGTCGGGCACCCCGTCATTCTCCAGCTCCAGTACGGCCCGTCCGTCCTCGGTCCGCAGCCGGATCAGGCAGCGGCCGGCCTCGCTGTGCCGCAGCACGTTGGTGGTGGCCTCGCGGATCACCCAGCCGAACACCGACTGGACCGGGCCCGGCAGCCGGTCGGCGTGCTCGCCGAGGTCGATCTCGCAGGAGACGTCGGCCGAACGCAGCACCGCCCGGGCGCCGATCGCCTCGGCGTGCAGGTCGGCGGTGCGGTAGCCGCGGATGACGTCCCGGACCTCGCGCTGCGACTCCTGGGCGATCTTCTGCACCTCGGCCATCTGGTCGGCGGCCTCCTCGCGCCCCCGGCGGGCGAGCTGGACGGCGAGCTCGCTCTTCAGCGCGATGGTGGTGAGGTTGCGGCCCATCACGTCGTGGAGGTCGCGGGAGAAGCGCAGCCGCTCCTCGGCGACGGCCAGCCGGGACTGGGCCTCGCGGGCGGCGTCCAGCTCCCAGACGATCGAGGTGAGCCAGGCGAAGCTGCGGCAGCTGGGGCCGAGGAAGGCCATCCCGAGGGTGAGTCCGGCCAGGTAGCCGGCGGTGCCGGCGGGGTCGATCCCGGCGAGTACCGCGGCCGGGAAGACGGCCAGCAGCATACCCAATCCGACGACGGCGGCCCGGCGGGGAGCCAGCGCCACGCACACCGGGCCGTGGGCGAACAGCAACAGGCTGCTGGTGACGAACAGGGTGAAGGGGAGGCCGCCGGGGCTTTCCGGTCCGCCGTCGGCGGGGCCGAACAGCAGGACGGTCCAGGAGCCCGCCACCGCGAGGCCGACCGAGAGGGCGAGCCAGAGCCGGGGGTCGGTGGGGCGGCCGAGGTAGTGGTCCATCGCGACGCGGTAGGTCCGCAGCAGGACCAGGGTGGTGGCGAGCCCGATCAGCACGGAGATCCGGATCACCGGGATGTTCCCGGCCTGGCCGACGGCGCTCCCGGCGCCGAGCAGGACGCCGGGTAGGACGAACATCGCCATCAGGTAGAGCGACCAGCGCAGGTACAGCTCGGTGCGCTGGGGTTTGCTCAGGCTGGTCCAGTGCCGATGCGGCGACCGCATTCTCACTTCTTCCGCCCCCAGTTCGACCACGATCCTGCTTGCTGCCTTCATATCAGAGGCCGTACCGGGGGCGTTCCTTCGGATTACTGCTCGATGCTCAGCGGCGCGGTTCCCAGCGGAAGTAGCGCACCGCGCCCCAGACCGCCAGGCCCAGCCAGATCGCCCCGGTGACCAGGTGCGAGCCGGCGGCGCCCCAGGAGCCGGCGAAGCCGGTCGCGGCGGCCGAGCCGTCGGTGCCGAACCAGCCGACGCGGATCAGCTGGAAGGCCGGGGTGGTCGGCAGCAGGCGGCAGATGTCGGCGAGCTGCTTGGGCATGACCTCCAGCGGGATGAACAGCCCGGAGCCGAGCTGCATCACCAGCATGATCGGCAGGGTGGTGATGCCCGCGCTCTCCACGGTCCTGGTGAAGGCGCTGGACAGCGCGGCCAGGGCGATCATGGTGGCCAGCGCCAGCAGCAGGCCGACCAGCATCAGCACCGGGTTGACCGGCACGGCCAGGTGGAGGCCGAGGCTGCCGCCGATCCCGATCAGGGCGGCCATCATCAGGCCGAGCGCGACCGAGGGGACGGCCGTGCCGAGCAGGATCTCGATGTCCCGGGCCTCGCCGGTGCGCAGCCGCTTGAGGACCAGCTCGCCGCGCCGCCCGACGTACGCGGCGGTCAGGTTGTAGTACACGACGAAGGCCAGGATCATCCCGACCGAGCCGTAGACCAGCAGCGAGTCGACGTCCAGTCCGGGGTTGGACTCGGCCTGCTGGGAGAGCGCGCCCTTCAGGGTGAAGACCAGGAACAGCGGCAGCGCCAGGGCGGTGAACAGCGCCGTGCGGTTGCGCAGCAGCAGGGTGGCCTCGGCCCGGCCGAGGGCGAGCAGCCGACGGGCGGCGGTGCTCTGCGGACCGGTGGCGGCGGTGGCGACGGTGGTGGTCATCGGGCGGATCCGATCAGGCGGCGGCGGGCGGGGCGGTCGGCGGCGGGCGCCTGCGGGGGGTTCTGGTGGGCGGCCTCGGAGGCGATCGCGAGGAAGGCCTCCTCCAGCGAGGCGCTGCGGGCGTCCAGGGCGCCGAGCGCGATCCCGTGG
>NZ_JBIVVI010000595.1:0-5566 GCF_044757675.1 Kitasatospora sp. NPDC091257 | reverse complement strand
GGTCTCCACCTGGTGGGACGGCAGCTTTCCCGCGCGAAGGCGCCCCAACTGCCGCTGCCGCCAGTAGCTCAGCGACAGCCCGCCGGGCCGCCTCCGCAAGCACGGCCCGCCGGGCCGGCCCCGCACCCCGGCCGCCGTCCTGCGCGCCGTCCCCTGGCGCCATGACCTGCCGGCCTCGCTGGTGGTGTTCCTGGTCGCCCTCCCGCTCTGCGTCGGCGTCGCCGTCGCCTCCGGCGTCCCGGCCGAACTCGGGCTGGTCACCGGGATCGTCGGCGGCCTGGTCGTCGGCCTGCTGCCCGGCAGCAGCCTCCAGGTCAGCGGCCCCGCCGCCGGACTGACCGTCCTGGTCGCCGACGCCGTCCAGCGCTTCGGCGCCGGCGCGCTCGGCCTGCTGGTGCTCGCCACCGGCCTGCTCCAGCTGGCGATGGGCGCCCTGCGGCTCGGCCGCTGGTTCCGGGCGATGTCCGCCTCGGTGGTGCACGGCATGCTGGCCGGCATCGGACTGACCCTGGTGTTCGGCCAGCTCTACGCGCTCGCCGACCGCCGCGCCCCCGCCACCGGGCCGGAGAAGATCGCCGGACTGCCCGCCCTCCTGGGCGACGTGCTGACCGCCGCGGCCAACCCGAGCGCGGTCGCCCTCGGCCTCGGCACCCTGCTGGTCCTGGTCGGCTGGAAGTACCTGCCGGAGCGCGCCGCCCGGGCCGTCCCCGCCCCGCTGGCCGCCGTCGGCCTGGCCGCCGCCGTCACCGCGGTCGCCGACCTGCCGGTGGCCCGGATCCGGGTGGCCGGACTGTTCGACGTGGTGCACCTGCCCGACCGCGAGTCGCTGACTGCTCTGGCCGGCACCGCCGGGCTCGGCACGGTCGTCGCCTTCACCCTGATCGCCTCCGCCGAGACGCTGTTCAGCGCCGCCGCCGTCGACCGGATGCACCACGGCCCGCGCACCCACTACGACCGCGAACTCACCGCCCAGGGCGTCGGCAACACCGTCTGCGGACTGCTCGGCGCGCTGCCGATGACCGCCGTGATCGTGCGCAGTGCCACCAACGTCCAGGCCGGCGCTCGCACCAAGGCCTCGCGGGTGCTGCACGGCGGCTGGCTGCTGCTGTTCACCGCGCTGCTGCCCGGCGCGCTCGGGCTGGTGCCGCTCACCGCGCTGGCCGCCGTCCTGGTGCACGCCGGCGCCAAGCTGGTGCCGCTGCGCCGGATCGTCGCGCTCTGCCGCGGGCACCTGGGCGAGGCGCTGGTGCTGGTGGTGACGGCGGCCGCGATCATCGCCACCGACCTGTTCGAGGGGGTGCTGATCGGCGTCGGCCTGGCGGTGGCCAAGTCCGCCTGGCAGACCTCGCACCTGCAGATCGCGGTGGAGGAGCAGCCGCAGCCGACCGGGGAGGCGCTGCACCGGGTGCGGCTGAGCGGCAACGCCACCTTCCTGCGGCTGCCCCGACTGCTGGACACCCTGGAGCGGCTGCCGGCGGACCGGCCGGTGGAGCTGGACTGGTCCGGGCTGCGCCACCTGGACCACGCCTGCACGGTGGCGCTGGTCTCCTGGGCCGCCCAGCACCGGGCCCGCTCCACCGCGCCGCTGGCGGTCGACCCGCCGCTGCCTGGCGTCGCCTGAGGTCAGGAGGCAGGCTCTAGCCTGGTCGCTGGTTCGGGTCGGCCCGGACCAGCGACCCGTGTCGTCCAGCACAAGGAGCGCAGAGCCGTGATCGCAGCTTTTTCGGTGACCCCGCTGGGGATCGGCGAGGACGTGGGGGAGGCGGTGGCCGCCGCCGTCCGGGTGGTGCGGGAGAGCGGTCTCCCGAACCGCACGGACGCGATGTTCACCAGCATCGAGGGGGAGTGGGACGAGGTGATGCCGGTGATCAGGGCGGCGATCGAGGCGGTGAAGGCGTACGGCAACCGGGTGAGCACGGTCATCAAGATCGACGACCGGGCCGGGGTCACCGACGGCCTCACCGCCAAGGTCGCCTCGGTCGAGCGGCACCTGGCCGCCGGGGGCCCGTCGGACCGCTGAGGGACCGTCGGACCGTTGACGACCGACGGACCGTCAGGTGGGCTTCTCCGGAAGCTGGTTGGCTCTGGCCGGCCGATCAGACCGTCGGCGTCGGCCGGATCGCCGGCTCGGCCGCGGCGGCCGGCGGCCTGCGGGTGAGCAGCCGGTCCAGGGCGTACGGGCCGGAGCCGAGCGTCGCGATGGCCAGGAAGGCCCAGCAGAACAGCACCGAGGGCTCGCCCCCGTTCTGCAGGGGCAGCAGGGCGTGCTCCTGGTGGACGGTGAAGTAGGCGTAGGCCATCGAGCCGGAGCAGAGCAGGGCGGCCACCCTGGTGCCGGCGCCGAGCAGCACCAGGGCGCCGCCGACCAGCTGGATCAGCGCGGCCCACCAGCCGGGCCACTGGCCGAGCGGGACGGTGCCGCCGCCCTTGGCGCCGCCGAGCACGCCGAACAGCGAGGCGGCGCCGTGGCAGGCGAAGAGCAGGCCGACGACGATCCGAAAGGCCGTCAGCACGACGGGTCTGGCGGCGTCGGCGGCCTGCCGGGGGTGGTTGGGGCGGTGTGCGGGCATGCGAAACGCCTCCTGTGGGGGAAGGAGGTGGATGGGAGCGGTAAGGGTAGACTTGGTCTAGTCCACTTGGCAATGCTCCGTCAGAGATCAGGTCTGGACCAATAGTTGCTCTTTCTTGACCGCTCGGTCCAGAAAGGGCTACTGTTCCCGGCATGGCGCGAACGAAGGAATTCGACCCGGACGCGGCGCTGCAGGCGGCCCTGGAGCTGTTCTGGCAGCGCGGCTACGAGGCGACGTCGATGGCCGACCTGGTCGAGCGGCTCGGCATCGCCCGGGCCAGCATCTACGCGACCTTCGGCAGCAAGCGCGAGCTGTACCTGCGGGCGCTGGAGCGCTACTGCGAGCAGAGCGACTCGGCACGGCTGCTCGACCTCTCCCGGCCCGGCCCGGCGCTGCCGGCGGTCAGGGCGCTGGTCCGCCGGTACGCCGTGACGGACGAGGAGGAGGGCCGGCGCGGCTGCTTCGTCACCAATACGGCGGTGGAGCTGGCCCCGCACGACCCGGCGGCGTCCCGCCGGGTGGAGGCGAGCCTCGACCGCCTGGAGACGCTGCTCACCGCCGCCCTGGCGCGGGCCGCCGCGCAGGGCGAACTGCCCGCCGGGCGGGATCCGCGGACGCTCGCCCGGATGCTGGTCGTGCTGCTGCAGGGCATCCGGGTGGTGGGCAAGACCGCCGACGGCGCGCCCCGGGCGCGGGATGCCGCCGAGCAGGCGCTGGCACTGCTGGACTGACGCCGGCCGGCCCGGGCCGGCGTCTTTTTCGGGGCTCATTCTTGACCGAACGGTCTTTATAGAGGGGAGGGTTTTACATGGCCGTCATCACTACCGGCCGGTACGGCTTCGCGCTGCTCGGTGTCGTCCAGGCAGTGCTGATCTTCACGATCATGATCCTGACCGTGCCGCTGCCGCTGGTGGCGCGGGAGTTCGGGCTCGGCCCGTCCGGGGTGCTGCTGCTCAGCGCCGCCTACGGGCTCTCCTTCAGCTCCCTGCTGCTGCTCGGCGGCCGCTTGACGGACCGCCACGGCGGCCGCCCGGTGCTCCGCGCCGGCCTGGCGCTGCTCGCCGCCGCCTCGATCGCCTGCGCCCTCGCGCCCGGCTACCCCGTCCTGCTGGCGAGCCGCTTCGTGCAGGGCGTCGGCGCCGCCCTCACCGCCCCGGCGGCGGTCGCGGTGGTCCGGGTGCTGCACCCCGAACCGGCTGCCTACCGGCGGGCGATGGCCACCTGGGGCGGTCTGTCGGTGCTCGGGGCCACCGTCGGCAGCGTGGTCTCGGGCGCGGTCGCCGCGGCGGTCTCCTGGCGCTGGCTGTTCGCGGTGCCCGTACTGGTCGCCCTGCTCGGCCTCGTCCGTTCCGCGGCCCTGCCCGCGGCCGCCCCGGTCGGCACCCGCCCGGCGCTGGACCTGAGCGGTGCCGCCCTCGCCACCGCCGGTGTCTGCACGGCGAGTTACGCTCTGGTGGCCTCCACCGAACACGGCTGGCGCAGCCCCGGGACGTACGGCCCGCTGGTCGCCGGGGCGCTCCTGCTGTCGGCCTTCGCCGCCGCCGAACGCCGCACCGCCGACCCGCTGCTGCCGCCCGGCTTCCTCGCCGACCGGCGCCGGGCCACCGCGCTCGCGGCCGTCATGGCCACCGCCGCCGGCACCGCGCTCACCTTCGTCCTGCTGTCGCTCTACCTCCAGCAGCTGCTCGGCTGGAGCGCCGCGGCCACCTCCGCCGCCTTCCTGCCGTACGCGGCCGTCCTGCTGCTCTCCAGTCGGCTCGCCGGCCCGCTGAGCGTCCGGTACGGCCCGGTGGCGGTCACCGCCGGCGGCCTCGCCCTGGCCGCCGCCGGACTCGGCCTGCTGGCCGGGCTCGGCCCCGGCAGCGGCTACGCCCTCGGACTGCTGCCCGGACTGCTCCTGCTGCCCGCCGGCGCCGCCGCGGCCTTCGCCGGTGCGACCGTGCTCGCCACCGGCGGGGTGCCGCCCGAGCGCACCGGACTGGCCGCGGGAGTGTTCAACACGGCCATGGAACTCGGCCCCACCGCCGGACTGGCCGCCCTGATGGCGCTCGCCGCCACCCGCCCGAGCGTGGTCGGCGGCTACGCCGCGGCCTTCGCGGCGGCCGCCGTCGGGCTGGCGCTCACCGCCGTCGCGGTCGCCGCCCTGCCCCGGACCATCAGCCCCACCAGCCCCACCGCAACCGAACACGCCGACCGCATCAAGGAGTTCACCTCATGACCACGCGTTTCGCCGACAAGTCCGTCCTGGTCACCGGCGCCGGCAGCGGCATCGGCCGGGCCATCGCGCTCGCCTTCGCCCGTGAGGGCGCCCGGGTCGCGGTCGCCGGCCGCGGCGCGGGCCCGCTCGCCGGGACCGTCGAGCTGATCGAGCGGGCCGGCGGCAAGGCGGTCGCGCTCACCGGCGACGTGACGAACGCCCAGGACGCCGCCCGGCTGGTCCGGGAGGCCGTCGAGCTGTTCGGCGGCCTGGACGTCGCCGTCAACAACGCCGGAGTGTTCGGCGCCGCCGGCCCGGTCGCCGACATCGACGAGGCCGAGTGGCAGCGGGTGATCGGCGTCAACGTCACCGGAACCCTGCTCGCCATGCAGGCGCAGATCGCCCACATGCGGGCCCACGGCGGCGGCGCGATCGTCAACGTCTCGTCCAACCTCGGTGCCCACAAGCGGATCGCGGGCGTCGGCGCCTACGCCGCCAGCAAGGCCGCGGTCACCGTGCTGACCCGGGCCGCCGCCCTCGACCACATCGCCGAGGGCGTGCGGATCAACACCGTCAGCCCCGGCGCGGTGGACACCCCGATGTCCTCCCGGCCGGGCGAGGACGCCGAGGCCAAGGCCGAGCGGATGAGGGCCGAGGTCCCGGTCGGCCGGGTCGGCGCGACGGAGGAGGTGGCCGCCGCGGTGCTGTACCTGGCCTCCGACGAGGCGGGCTACACCGTCGGCAGCGACCTGGTGCTGGACGGCGGCTCCTCCGCCTGACCCGCCCCTCCGCCGGGCAG
>NZ_JBIVVI010000594.1:0-5577 GCF_044757675.1 Kitasatospora sp. NPDC091257 | reverse complement strand
GGTGGTCGGGGGCGGGGCGTGCGGGGACACCCAGGCGTGCAGGAGGGTGACGGCGAGCAGGGCGAGCGCGGAGCCGACGAGGACGGCCGGGCCCTCGGGGCCGTGGACGACGACCTTCGCGATCAGGTCGGCGGCGGTGACGGACAGGAAGACGGCGGCGAGTTCGACGGTGTCACGGCGCCAGTGGCGGGTGCGGCGGGCGCGGGGACCGGCGGGGGCGCGGAAGGCGTCGGGGGAACCGGGGGCACGGCGGGGAGAGGGCTTCGAATGCTCCATGCCGCCACCGTGCCCGACCGGTGTTTCCCGGTCGGGCATCCGTCGTGACCAGCCGGTTACGGTCCGCGCCGGGCTGTTACGGGAGGAACGCGCGGGGCCGCCCCGGGAGGCCGGACGGCGTCCGGCGGCCTACCCGAGCAGCTCGCGGGCCGCGGCCCTGACCTCGGCGAGCAGGAGGTGGAGGTCGGCCTCCGTCGTGGCGGCGTTGAGGAGGCAGGCGCGGAGCATCTCGGCGCTGCCGAGGCGGGCGCCGGTGACGAAGACCCGGCCGCGCCGCTGGACGGCGGCGGGGAGGTCGCGGTTGAGGGCGTCGCGCGCGGCCTCGTCCAGGCCGGGGGCGCGGTGGCGGAACGCCACGATCGAGGTCTGCACCTCGGCGATCAGCTCCAACTCCTCGTCGTCCTGGACGAGTTCGCCGAGCCGGCGGGCCAGCGCGGTGCACCGGGCGATGTCCCGGGCGAGGCCGGCGCGGCCCTTGTGGGCGATGGTGGCCCAGACCTTGAGGGCCCGGAAGGGACGGGTCTGCTCGGTGCCGTACTCGGAGAACCAGCCGAGCGCGCCGGCCGCCTCGTCGCGCAGGTAGGACGGGACGAGGCTGAAGGTGCCGCGCAGCTCCTCGGTGTCGCGGACCAGCGCGCAGCCGCAGTCGACCGGGACGCCGAGCCACTTGTGCGGGTCGAGGGCGAGCGAGTCGGCCCGCTCCAGGCCGGCGTAGCGGTGGGCGATGGCCGGGTCGAGCCGGCCGAAGGCGCCGTACGCGCCGTCGACGTGCAGCCAGAGGCCCTGCTCCTCGCAGAGGTCGGCGATCGGGCCGAACGCGTCCACCGCGCCGGTGCCGACGGTGCCCGCCGAGGCGACCACCAGGAAGGGCAGCAGGCCGGCCGCGCGGTCGCGCTCGACGGCTGCCCGCAGGTCGGCGGTGTCCAGCCGGCCGTCGGGGCCGGTGGCCACGGTGCGCAGGTGCCTGCTGCCGAGGCCGAGGAGTTCGGCGGCCTTGCGGACGCAGGAGTGGGTCTCGCCGGTGACGTAGCCGACCAGCGGCGGCAGGCCCGCCAGGCCCTCCTCGCGGACGTCCCGGCCGGCCCGCCGGGCGGCCCGGTCGCGGGCGGCGGCGAGGCAGACGATGGTCGCCATCGAGGTGCCGGAGGTGAGCAGGCCGCCGCCGGCGGGGTGCGGGAAGCCGACCAGCTCGGCCGTCCAGCGGACCACGGCGCGCTCCAGGTGGACGTCGGCGTGGTCGCCGCCGGCCGAGCTGGGGTTCATCGCGGAGGCGGCGAGGGTGGCGAGCACTCCGGCGGGGGCGGGGGCGGAGTTGACCCAGCCGAAGAAGCGCGGGTTGCCGTTGCCCATCGGGTACGGCAGGACGTCCCGCCCGATGGCGCCGATCAGCTCGTCGAGCGGGCGGCCCTCGGTGGGCAGCGGGGCGTCGCGCAGGGCCCGGCGGGCGGTCTCGTCCATGGGCTGCCAGACCGGGCGGCCGGGCAGTTCGGCGAGGTAGTCGGAGACCAGGTCGGCGGTGGCGTGGGCGGCGCGGCGGAAGTCGGTGCCGGGGAGGTCGGTGCCGGGGAAGTCCTCGGTGGTCATGGCGTGCTCCAGGGAGGCCGGGGGACGGGCTGGGCGAGGCGCGGCGTCCTTGGCGCACCCTGATCAGGCGATGATCGGGCGATCTTACGCATGAGGGCCCGCGCCGTGCGGCGCGGACCCTCATGCCGGGACCGGGGTGTCGGTCGGGAGACCGGGGTGTCAGTCCAGCGAGCCGGACAGGCCGCTCGCGGAACGGCAGTAGCCCTGCATCTCCTTGTTGGTGATCTTGGCGCAGAGCCGCCCGGCCGCGCCCCCGTCGGTGTAGTTGACCGTGTAGTAGCTGACCAGGCCCTCGGCGCAGGCCTTGCGCTGCCAGCCGTCGGCGGCGGTGGCGCACTGCTCGGCCGCCCAGTCCTCGCGGTCCAGGTTGTACTTCATGGTGCGCGAGCCGACACCGCGGCTGCAGTCCACCGCCCCGCCGCTCGCCTTGCCGTTGAGGCACCACTTGAGGGCCTCGGCGTAGACCTCGGGGTGGTTCGGGTAGTCGTGCGAGGACAGGTAGAAGGTCGGGGCGTAGAAGAAGCAGGCGGACTGGAACAGCGACGGCTGGTCCTTGCACGGGTAGAGCGGGTCCTGGGCGAGCTTGTCGGCGGGCAGGTTGGCCTTGGCCTGCTCGTCCTCCTCGTCCGGGCCGAAGAGCTGCATGAACAGGCCCTCGGAGCAGCGGATCCGGTTCTGGTCGGAGGGGAACTTGTTGCACAGGTCGCGGGCCTTGGCGACGTCCTGCTTGACCACGAACATGGTGCCGTGGCCGACGCCGTGGATGCAGGGGCCGCTGTTCTTGGGCGCGCAGAGCTTGAGCAGGTCGGTCTCGGGCTGGGCGGAGGCGTTGAGCATCTCCTCGACCGCGCCGTGCAGGTAGCCGGCCGCGCAGGTCTCGTGCGGGAAGGAGATGACCTTCTGGAAGTCGGCGTTGAAACGCTTGACCGCCGCGTGGCCGAGCTCGTGCGCGATCGGGTGGCAGAAGCGCACGGTGTACGGCTTCTCCTTGGTGATCCTGTCGAGGTCGGCCAGGGCGACGCCGGGGTCGGTGGCGTCCATCTCGGCCATCAGCTTGTTGCGCAGCGTGGAGCGGGTCCACACCGCGGGGTCGCCGGTCGGGGTGGCGCTCGCGGGCCCGGCCGCGGCCGGCCGGGCGCCGGTGGCGGGGGCCCCGGGGGCGCCGGCGGCGGGGGCTGCGCCGGACGCCGCGGGCGACCAGTCGGTGACGGCCACCGATCCCAGGCCCAGGACGCCCAGGAGCAGGGCGGTGAGAATCGCGAAGACTCGCGGCTGCATGACGGGATCCCCCGGCGGATCGAGGTGAACGTTTCGCTCCCATCCTGACGGCAGATGAGCGGTTAATCCGCGAATTCGCCCGCCATTCGGGAGGTGTCGGCGACGCTATCGCACGGTCGGACCGCCGGGACCGGCGGGATGCTCCCCCTCACAATCACCCGGACGGAGTATGGGGGCGCGGGCGCGGGCCACTGCGCCGTCCGAGTGGTGGTACCCGCGCCCCGGTGCCCCGCGCGCCGCGTTCGGGGGCTCCGGTGTTCTCCTCGCGCCGCTGTTTCCGGGGCTCCGGCGCTCACGGCCCCGGTGGTCGGGGCGCCGCGCTGGGCCCGTTCACAGCTCCAGCGTCACCTGGTAGTCCGTCAGCCAGGCGTCGAAGTCCAGTGCGAGGTCGACGGCCAGCCGCACGGACTGCGGGTCGGTGTCCGGGGCGAGCGCGTCGGCGAGGCGCCGCCGGTCGAGCAGGTCCAGGGCCGGGGAGGTGCGCTCGGCGGCGAGCCGGGCGAGTTCGGCGCGCAGTTTCGCCGGGTAGTGCGGGTCCGTGGTGACCGGGTACGGGCTCTTCGGCCGTTCGGCGACCGCGGTCGGCAGCACGTCCCGGACGGCGGCGCGCAGCAGGCTCTTCTCCCGTCCGTCGAAGGACTTCATCGCCCACGGGGCGTTGAAGACGTACTGGACCAGCCGGTGGTCGCAGAACGGCACCCGCACCTCCAGCCCGTTGGCCATGCTCATCCGGTCCTTGCGGTCGAGCAGGATGCAGACGAAGCGGGTCAGGTTGAGGTACGAGATCTCGCGCATCCGGCGTTCCACCGGATCCGCCGCCGGCAGGTGCGGGACCTCGGCGATCGCGTCGCGGTAGCGGGCCCTGCGGTAGCCGTCCAGGTCGAGCTTGCGGAGCAGTTCGGCGTCCAGGAGGTGTTCGCGCGGGGTGGCTCCGCCGCCGGCGATGCCGGTGAGGCCGAGGGCCCAGGGGAAGTCCTCGACGGCGACGGTCTTCGGGTCGTGGAACCAGCGGTAGCCGCCGAAGAGCTCGTCCGCGGACTCGCCGGACAGCGCGACCGTGGAGTGGCGGCGCACGCCCCGGAAGAGCAGCAGCAGCGAGGTGTCCATATCGCCGACGCCGTTGGGCAGGTCACGGGCGCGCAGCACGACGGAGCGCCGGGACGGGTCGGTCAGGTCGGCGGCGTTCAGCTCGACGACGCTGTGGTCGGCGCCGACGTGCGCGGCGAGCAGCCGGGCGAACGGGCCGTCCTGGGTCTGCCGGACGTCGTTGGCGTGGAAGGTCTCGCTCTGCCCGGCGAAGCCGACGGAGAAGGAGCGCACCGGGCCGGCCCCGGCGGCGCCCAGTGTCCGGGCGGCGAGGGCGGTGACGGCGCTGGAGTCCAGGCCGCCGGAGAGCAGCGAGCAGAGCGGGACGTCCGCCTCCAGCTGGCGGTGCACGATGTCGTCCAGCAGAGCCCGGACGGTGGCGACGGTGGCCTCCAGGCTGTCACGGTGCTCGCGTGCCTCCAGCGCCCAGTAGCGGCGGACCGACAGGCCCTCCCGGCGCACCCGGACGACGTGCCCGGGCCGGACCTCGTGGATGTCCCGGTACGGGGTGAGGCCGGGGGTGCGGGTGTAGCCGAGCAGTTCGCGCAGCCCGTCCAGGTCCACCACCGGGCGGACGGAGGGGTGGGCGAGCAGGGCCTTGACCTCGGAGCCGAAGATCACGCCGTCCGGGGTGCGGTGGTAGTACAGGGGTTTGACGCCCATCCGGTCGCGGACCAGCAGCAGCTCCTCGCGCCGGACGTCCCAGACCGCGAAGGCGAACATGCCGTTGAGCCGCTCGGCCAGGTGCTCGCCCCACTCCAGGTAGGCGCGCAGCACGACCTCGGTGTCGCTGCGGGTGCGGAAGCGGTGCCCGGCCGCCTCCAGTTCGGCGCGCAGTTCGCGGTGGTTGTAGACCTCGCCGCTGTAGGTGAGCACGGCCAGCGTCCGGCCGTCGTGCTCGGCCGTCATCGGCTGGACGCCGCCCTCGATGTCGATCACCGCGAGCCGGCGGTGGCCGAGCGCGGCGTGCGGCTCCAGGTGGACGCCGCCGGCGTCCGGGCCGCGGCGGACCTGGGTGGCCGTCATCGCGTCGAGGACACCCCGTTCGGCGGTGAGGTCGCGCTCGAACGCGACCCATCCGGTGATCCCGCACATCAGCAAGCCTCCGGTCTTCCGCTTCGTGTTCAGGGGGTCACGCTACGTGCGGAGTTGGTGCCGCTTCAAGGGGCCTTCGGGAACGGGGGTGATCGGGTGGCCGTTCGGCGGTCGAATGTGAAGAAGGAGTGAATCCAGTCTGAAAGTCGTAATGTCTGCCCGATTTCGGGCAGAAACTTTGGCTTCGGTGGGCCAGCCGACCTAGGCTCCTCACTCGTGCCGAGCTCACCCCACCCCCACGAAGACCTCCTCGCCCAC
>NZ_JBIVVI010000593.1:0-5581 GCF_044757675.1 Kitasatospora sp. NPDC091257 | reverse complement strand
TCGAACTCGGCGCCCGATGCTGTTCGGGCGCTTTGCGCCCGGTCGTCCCCCGGGCCCCGGCCAGGTGGAAGGATGGAATCGAATCCCCGCGCGAACGCGGCGGTGCGAACCCAGCAGAGCCCGAGGAGAGCGGCCATGGCCAAGCAGGCCCCGCAGAGCGACCCGGCGCAGGACGCCCCCGAGGTGTCCACGCCCCAGCACGCGGCCGCCGGACTGCCCGCCGTCGGCCACAGCCTGCGGATGGCCGCCGAGCAGATGGGCGCCCGCCGCACCCTGGCCACCCTGCGCAAGGTCAACCAGCAGAACGGCTTCGACTGCCCCGGCTGCGCCTGGCCGGAGCCGGACAAGCCGCACACCGCCGAGTTCTGCGAGAACGGCGCCAAGGCCGTCGCCGAGGAGGCCACCGAGCGGCGCGTCCACGCCGACTTCTTCGCCGCCCACCCGGTCGCCGACCTGGCCGGGCGTTCCGGCTACTGGCTGGGCCAGCAGGGCCGGCTCACCGCGCCGATGCTGCTCGACGAGGGCGCCACCCACTACACGCCGGTCTCCTGGGACGACGCCTTCGCGCTGATCGCCGAGGAGCTGAGGGCCCTGGACACCCCGGACGGCGCCGCCTTCTACACCTCCGGCCGGACCAGCAACGAGGCCGCCTTCGCCTACCAGCTGTTCGCCCGCCGGCTCGGCACCAACAACCTGCCGGACTGCTCCAACATGTGCCACGAGTCCTCCGGCTCGGCGCTCACCGAGACGCTCGGCGTCGGCAAGGGCAGCGTCAGCCTGAAGGACCTCTACCAGGCCGACCTGATCATCGTGGCCGGCCAGAACCCGGGCACCAACCACCCCCGGATGCTCTCCGCGCTGGAGCGCGCCAAGCGGGCCGGCGCCACGATCGTCAGCGTCAACCCGCTGCCGGAGGCGGGCCTGGAGCGGTTCAAGAACCCCCAGCACGCGCGCGGCCTGGCCGGCCAGGGCACCAAGCTGACCGACCTCTTCCTGCAGATCCGCCTCGGCGGCGACCTCGCGCTGTTTCGCGCGCTGAACCGGATCGTCCTGGAGCGGGACGGCGTCGACCGCGACTTCGTCGCCGAACACTGCTACGGCTTCGAGGAGTTCGAGGCCCAGGCGCGCGGGACCGACCGCGACGAGGTGCTCGCCGCGACCGGACTGCCCTGGGAGCAGATAGAAGAGCTCGGCGAGCTGGTGCTGAAGTCCGAGAAGATCATCGTCTGCTGGGCGATGGGCCTCACCCAGCACAAGCACGCCGTGCCGACCATCCGCGAGGTCGTCAACTTCCTGCTGCTGCGCGGCAACGTCGGCCGCCCCGGCGCCGGGGTCTGCCCGGTGCGCGGGCACAGCAACGTCCAGGGCGACCGGACGATGGGCATCTTCGAACGCCCCACCGCCGCCTTCCTGGACGCGCTGGGCGAGGAGTTCCGCTTCGAGCCGCCGCGCGAGCACGGCCTCGACTCGGTGGACACCATCCGCGCGATGCGCGACGGCAGGGTCGGGGTCTTCTTCGCGATGGGCGGCAACTTCGTCGCGGCCACCCCGGACACCGAGGTCACCGAGGCCGCGATGCGCCGCTGCCGGCTGACCGTCCACGTCTCCACCAAGCTCAACCGCTCGCACGTGGTCACCGGCGCCCGCGCCCTGATCCTGCCCACCCTGGGGCGCACCGACCGGGACGTCACCGCGCGCGGCGCCCAGTTCGTCAGCGTCGAGGACTCGATGGGCCAGGTGCACGCCTCGCGCGGCGGCCTGCGCCCGCCCGCCCCCGGACTGCTCTCCGAGACCGCGATCGTCTGCCGGCTCGCCCGCGCCGTGCTCGGGCCGCAGGACACCGTGCCGTGGGAGGACTTCGCCGCCGACTACGACACCCTGCGGGACCGGATCGCCCGCGTCGTGCCGGGCTTCGAGGACTACAACGAGAAGGTCCGCCGCCCCGGCGGCTTCACCCTGCCGCACGGCCCCCGGGACACCCGCACCTTCCCGACCGCGACCGGCAGGGCCAACTTCTCCGTCAACCCGCTGACCGCCCCCGAGGTCCCGCCGGGCCGGCTGCTGCTCCAGACGCTGCGCTCGCACGACCAGTACAACACCACCGTCTACGGCCTCGACGACCGCTACCGCGGCATCAAGGGCGGCCGCCGGGTGGTCCTGGTCAACCCCGCGGACGCCGACGAGCTCGGGCTCACCGACGGCGGGTACGTCGACCTGGTCGGCGAGTGGAGCGACGGCGTGGAGCGCCGCGCCCCGCACTTCCGGGTCGTCCACTACCCCGTCGCCCGCGGCGGCGCGGCGGCCTACTACCCCGAGACCAACGTCCTGGTGCCGCTCGACTCCACCGCCGACATCAGCAACACGCCGACCTCCAAGGCCGTCGTGATCCGCTTCGCCCCCGACAGCGGCGCGTAGCCGCCGGCCGCCCCGGGCGGCACAGCACGCAGGCCGCCCCACGTCCGGTGACGTGGGGCGGCCTGCGTGTCGCGGTGTCAGTGCCGCGGTGTCAGTACCGCGGTGTCAGTGCGTCGGCGTGCCCAGCGGCAGCGTGGCCGTCGCGCTGCCCGGGGCCGAGGCGGTCGCCGAGCCGGTGCCGCTCGGGCTCCCCGTCGGGGTGCCCGTCCCGGTCGGGGTGGGCGTGCCGGTCCCGCTCGGGGTGCCGGTCCCGGTCGGGGTGCCCGGCCCGGTCGGCGTTCCGGTCGGCGTGCCGGTCGGGGTCGAGGTGGGCGTGCCGCCGGACGGCGTCCCCGGGTCGGTCGGCGTACCGGTGCCGCCCGGCGTGGTCGGCGTCCCGCCCGGCGTCTGCGGCACGGCCGGCGGCGTCACCTCGCCGCCGGGGGCCGGCGTGGCCGGCAGCTGGTGGGCCGGGCTCGGCGCTATCGGCGTGACGGCGTCCCAGCCCGACGGGAGGTCGGGCACCTTCCAGGCGCCGCCGGCGTCGTCCGCCGCGCCGGACGGGTCGGGACGGACGGCCCCGAGGATCGGCATCGAACCGATCGGCGAGATCTTGATGAACGCGCCGGGCCGCGGCGCCTGCACGATCAGCCCGCCGCCGATGTACATCCCGATGTGCGAGGCGTCCTGGAAGTACACCACCAGGTCGCCGGGCCGCAGCTGGTTGAGCGCCACGTGCGGCAGCTGCGCCCACTGCTCCTGGCTGGTGCGCGGGATCGGCTTGCCCGCGTGCAGCCAGGCCTGCGAGGTGAGGCCCGAGCAGTCGTAGGCGTCCGGGCCGGTGCCGCCCCACAGGTACGGCTTGCTCACCTGCGCCAGCGCGAAGGCGATGGCCGCGCGCCCCTGCTGGGAGGGCGTGCGCTCGCCCTTGCCGAGCGCCCCGGAGGCGAGGAAGGCGAGCTGCGCCTCGTCCGCCTTGGCCTTCTCCAGCTGCTCCAGCTCGGTCCGCTGGGCGCCGGTCAGCGAGGAGACCATCTGCTCGACCGCCGTGAGGTCGGCGGACGCCTTGGCCTTGGCCGCGTCCTGCTGGGCGACCAGCGTCCGGGCGGTCGCCAGCGCCTCCTCGGTCTGCTTCTTCAGCCCGTCCAGCGCGTCCCGGTCGCTCTTCAGCTTGTCCAGGAACTCCGACTGCGAGCGGCTGGCCGAGGCGAGCAGCTCGGCGATGACGACCGCCTCGTACGGGTCCTTGGAGAGCAGCAGCTCCGCGTAGGCCGACGCGGCCCCGTTGCGGTACTGCGCGGCGGCGAGCTGCGAGGCGATGTCGGTGCCCGCGTCGACCTGCTTCTGCTGGCGGTCCAGCCGGCCCTGGAGGTCGGTGAGCGCGGTCTGCTGGTCCGCCGCCTTGGCGACGGCGCCGTTGTACTGCTCGGTGGCGGCCTCGGCGCTCTGGTAGAGCCCGTGCAGCCGGTCGAGCAGCGGGCCGAGGGTGGCCTTGGCGGCGGCGAGCGGGTCGGCGTCGGCGGCGATCCGGCCGGCTCCCGGGTCGGGCGCGGCCCAGGCGGCCTGGGCGCCCACCGGCAGTGCGAGCGCCGCGGCCGCGAGGACGGCTCCGCAGCGCAGCGCCGCCCGCACCCAGGGCCGTACGCGTGCCGTCTCCGCTCTCTGTCCCGCCCCGCCCATGGCCTGGTCCTCCCCGCCGCGCACTGCCCCTGTCCCGGCTTCCCGGATCCCGCAGATCCTCCCACGGGTTACTCGCCGGAAACAGGGCGCATGCGGACCGGGAGGTTAATTCTCGATGGACCTGTGAGACAGCTCTCAGCAAACCGGGTCGAACCGGCGCGTTCTTCGCTAATGTCCAGTTCAGCGCGCCGTATGTCACCTTGATGAAATCCAGTGGTCACTGCGAGTCAACCATCGGAACCACGATTCCCGGCCCAGTTCACCTTCCGTTTACCAAGCAGACTTACGGTCGCGACGTCACCAACGTCCGTGCGACAACTACGACGATTGTTTGGGTATGGAACACATCTCGTTCCTGGTAGCCGTTGTGATCATCACGGCGCTCGCCTTCGACTTCACCAACGGGTTCCACGACACCGCCAACGCGGCCGCCACCGCGATCGCGACCGGAGCTCTTCGCCCGAAGGTCGCGGTCACCATCGCGGCCCTGCTCAACTTCGCGGGCGCGTTCCTGTCCGTGAAGGTCGCCACCACCATCTCCGGCGGCATCGTCAACGAGAAGGCCGGCGTCCATCCCGAGATCATCTTCGCGGCCCTGGCCGGCGCCATCCTCTGGAACCTGCTGACCTGGCTGCGCGGACTGCCGTCCAGTTCCTCGCACGCGCTGTACGGCGGCCTGATCGGCGCCACGATCGTCGGCGTCGGCATGAACGGCGTCAACTTCGACACCGTGGTGACCAAGATCCTCATCCCCGCGGTCGCCTCCCCGTTCGTCGCCGGCCTGGCCTCCTGGGGCGCCACCAAGCTGGCGTACGTGATCACCCGCAAGGGCGACTCCGCGACCACCGAGAAGGGCTTCAAGACCGGCCAGATCTTCTCCTCCTCGCTGATCTCGCTCGCCCACGGCACCAATGACGCCCAGAAGACGATGGGCATCATCACCCTGACCCTGGTCTCGGTCGGCGCCCTGCCGCACGGCGCGCTGCCGCCCACCTGGGTGATCGTCTCCGCCGGCGCCGCGATCGCGCTCGGCACCTACATGGGCGGCTGGCGGATCATCCGCTCGATGGGCAAGGGCCTGGCGGACATCCGCCCGCCGCAGGGCTTCGCCTCCGAGTCGGCCGCCGCGACCGTCATCCTGACCTCCTCGCACATGGGCTTCGGCCTCTCCACCACCCAGGTCTGCTCCGGCGGCATCATGGGCGCCGGCCTCGGCGGCCCGAAGGGCGAGCTGCGCTGGAGCCTGGTCCGCCGCATGGTCTACACCTGGGGCCTGACCCTGCCGGCCGCCGCCGTGGTCTCCGGCGGCGCCGCCCTGCTGGCCGAGCAGGGCAGCTGGGGCGTCGCCCTGGTCGGCGTCGTGCTGGTGGCCGGCGCGGGCGCGATGTGGGTGATCTCCCGCCGCCAGCCGGTCGGCGCGGACAACGTCAACGACGTCGACGTCACCCCGGTCGAGGTCGCACCGGCCGGCGCCGCCGCGAACACCCCCACCCCCCCCTCGACCACG
>NZ_JBIVVI010000592.1:0-5583 GCF_044757675.1 Kitasatospora sp. NPDC091257 | reverse complement strand
CCGTTCGGTGTTCTTCACCCGCCGGGACTTCGCGACCAGCCGTCCCGAGGTGGTCGCCGCGATCGCGACCGCGCTGCGCCGGGCGGACGCCTGGGTGGAGACCGACACCAGGATGGTGTGCGAGCCGGACTCCATGCCGGCCTCCGCGAGGGTGCGGATGCCGCTGGCCGCGACCGTGCCGAAGAGCACGATCCCGGCGCCGCCGAGGACAGGCTGCGGAACCAGGGAGACGACCGAGCCCAGCACGGGGAACAGCCCCAGCAGGACCAGGATGCCCCCGCCGGCCGCCGCGAGGCAGGCACGAACTCCGGTGGGTGGGGGGTGGGGGTGGAGAAACCGCCGGTGCGAACGGAACCGCTGGAGCGGATGGAACGGCTGGTGCGGATGGAACGGCTGGTGCGGGTGGAACCGCGGGAGCGGTTGCCGTGGATGGAGCGGTCCGCCCGCACCCGACCGGTCCGTGGGGGCCGGAGGTGCGGCGATTTCCGGGCGGCGTCCACCGGGTGGGGGAGGTCAGGCGACCGGGATGACCGGGACGACGCCCTCGCGGTGCACGGTGCCCTCGATCAGGCCGTACATGCGGTCCGCGGCGAAGTAGACCTCGTTGTCGTTCTTGAGGCCGAACGGTTCCAGGTCGACCAGGAAGTGGTGCTTGTTCGGCAGTTCGAGGCGGACCTCGTCCACCTCGGCGCGGTTGTTGAGGACCCGGGTGCCCATCGCGTGCAGGGTCTGCTGCAGCGAGTAGGAGTAGGTCTCGGCGAAAGCCTCCAGCAGGTGCCGCCTCACCCGGGTGTAGGAGCGGTTCCAGTGGGGCTGGGCCTCGCCGTCCTTCCCGCTGTAGCCGAACTTCCAGCGGGCGGTGACCTGGGTGGCGAGGATGCGGTCGTACGCCTCCTGGAGGGTGGTGTAGCCGTCCTTGATGTAGCCCCAGAACTCCGAGTTGGTGGAGTTCATGACGACGAGGTCCTTCAGGCCGGAGACGACCTGGACGGACTCCCCGTCGTAGACGATCTCGCTGGTGCGCACCTCCTGGCCGCTGCGGACGAAGGAGTGGCCCACCTCCTCCGAGCCGATGAAGCGGGCCGAGCTGTCCGGCGTCCTGATCCGGTCCCAGGCGTACTCCTCGATCCGGATCCGGGCGCTGTGCACGACGCCGCGCTCGGTGTCGTCGACGAAGTGGCGCGCCAGGAGGATGCCGAACGCCTCGGCCGACTCGATGCCGTGCTCCTTGGCGAAGGCGTAGACGGTGTTCTTGGTGGTGTCGGTGGGGAGGCAGTTGGCGTTGGACCCGGTGAGGTGGACGTCCTCGAACTCGCCGCGGAGCGAGACCGAGACGTTCAGGTCCTTGATCTCGTGCCGGGAGGAGTCGCGGTGGATCCGGACGATGCGGTTCTCCGCCTTGCCGTACTGGTTCTGACCGAGCACGTGGGCCATGACGTGGCTCCTAAGCTTTTCAAGGTCGGTCCACTAGCTTCCGCGGTAGACCGAGTATCCGAACGGGTTGAGCAGCAGCGGCACGTGGTAGTGGTGCTGTTCGGGCGCGACCGTGAAGACGATCGAGACCTCGGGGAAGAACGGCGGTTCGGCGGACTTGAGCGCGTGGTACGCGCCGGTGCCGAAGAGCAGCCGGACGACCGAGCCCGCCTCCACGGCCGGCAGGTCCGCGACCCGGCCGTCGGAGTCCGTGGCGGAGGTGCCGAGCACCTGCCAGCCACCCTCGGTGTGCAGTGCGAGCTCGACCGGGACGCCTTCGGCCGGCCGGCCGAGGCTGGTGTCGAGCACGTGGGTGGAGATGCCGGTCATGGGTGAAGTGGCCTTACTGATGGCGGAGGTGATGATGCGTCAGATTTTCGCTGGGATTCCCGGGAAGGTTCGGTGCGACAGTATGTGACGGTACGTCAGAAAGTGTCGAGCAGGCGGTCGAGCCGGATGTCGTTGATCTTGCGCAGCTCCTCGCGGACGGTCTCCGCCTCGGCGGCGGCGTCGTTGGGGTGGCGCTCGCGCAGGGCGGCGAGCATGCCGACCGCGGTGCGGCCGGTCGCGCAGATCAGGAACACGTGGCCGAACTTGGCCTCGTAGGCGGCGTTGGCCTCGCGCAGTTCGTCGAGGACCGCCTGGTCCACGCCCCGGATCCCGGCCTGTTCGCGCTCGGAGGTGGCGTCGCCCGCCACGGGCGTGCCGATCCGGGCGTGTCCGGCCATCGCGTCGCGCAGGTCCTCGGTCGTCAGCGACGCCATGGCCGCCGCGTTGGCGGCGAGCAGGGCCTCACGGTCGGACCACGGCTGGGCCGCCGCGACCGCGGCGGCCCAGCGGGGGCTGGAGCACACCTCCAGCAGGATCTCTTCCAGCTCCGCGGCGTCGGCCGCGGCCAGGGCGTCAAGGGCGTGGGGGTGGTTGGTCACGGGTGGACCTCCTGAAGAGTGGTGCCACCCGGACAAGCTAGATCGACCCCACCCGGCCGTCAACACTTTGTTGAACTGTTGGTGGTTGCGTTTTGAACCGGGCCGCGATGCCGGGCCCTTTCGTGTGCGATTCGCCAAGTGTGCCCCGCCGCAGGCCGATCCACTCCTGCCGTGCCGGCGGGGTCACCCGTTCGGAAGCCCCGGGGCGGGGGCCCGCACGTGCCCCGGAGGGCGTCGAACCGGGGCGTCAGGACGGCTTGGCGCCGTCCTGGCGGTTCAGGTAGTTGTACACGGTGAAGCGGCTGACGCCCAGGGCGGAGGCGACGGTCTCCACGCCGTGGCGGACGGTGAAGGCGCCGCGCTCCTCCAGTAGGGCGACGACCCGCTGCTTCTCCAGCCGGTCGAGCCCGGCCAGCGGGCGGCCGTCGAACTGGCGGGTCATCTCGCTGAGCAGCCGGTCCAGCGCGCTGCCCAGGTGGGGCAGTCGGACGGCCAGGGCCGGGACGCCCTCCCACTCCAGGACCACGTCGTCGGGCTTCGCCTCGTCCAGGGGGACGGGCGTCGCGCCGACCGCGGCCAGCAGCGGCTTCACCGCCGCGGCGAGCGGGTGTTCCACGTTCTCGGTCACGGCGTACCGTCCTCCTCGCCCAGCACGCTGACCTGGACCGAGATCCGGGTCGCCCCGGCGTCCAGGGTCTCCCTGAGCAGCTTGGTCACCGCCGCGAGGACCTGCTCGGCCCCGCCCTCGGCGCCGGTGCCGAAGGGGCCGACCGACACGGCCAGGCCGGCCTCGTCGACGACCTTGCGGGCCGCCGCGGCGTGCTCCGGGAACGTGTCCAGTTCGAACGGTTCTGTCGTGAACTCCACCATCAATCGCACGGGGTCACTGTAGCGAGCGGGGGTGCGGGCGGGCAGGGCCCGGGTGATCGAACAGTCCGGCCCCGGGCGGCGGCATGCCCATGAGGCGGCTTCAACAAATTGTTGCGACTCCCTTGACGCTCGCTCGGCGGGCCGGAAATGCTTCCACCACACAGAACCCCTCTTCCGGATCGTGGAAGTTGCGGATGAAGGAAGAGGGAAGAGAGGTGAGCGACGTGACGGCGGCAGCCCAGCACGGCTTCACGGTCAACCTGTCGATCCTGTTCGGCGAACTGCCGCTCCTGGAGCGCCCCGCCGCGGCCGCCGCGGCCGGCTTCACGGCCGCCGAACTGTGGTGGCCCTTCGGGGCGGAGCACGACCCCTCGCAGGCCGGTCTGGACGCGCTGCGCAAGGCGTTCACCGACGCCGGCGTACGGCTCACCGTCCTGAACCTCCTGGACGACCTGAGCCGGGGCGCCCGCGGCACCGTCTCGGTGCCGTCCGAGCGGGACCGCTTCCGCGCCAACCTCCCGTTCGCCGCGGAGCTCGCCGCCTCGCTCGGCGCCACCGCGCTCAACGCGCTGTACGGCGACCGGGCCGAGGGCGTCGACCCGGCCGAGCAGGACGCGCTCGCGCTGGAGCACCTGGTGCTCGCCGCGCGGGCCGCGCACGGGATCGGCGCGATCCTGCTCGTCGAGGCCCTGAACAAGGACGAGTCGCCGCACTACCCGCTGGTCTCGGCCGCCGCCGCCGTCGAGGTCGTCGACAAGGTCAACGCCGCCACCGGCCTCGGGAACGCCAGGTTCCTCTGCGACCTGTACCACCTGGCCAGGAACGGCGAGGACCTGCCGGCGGTCATCGACGCGTACGCCGACCGGATCGGCCACGTGCAGATCGCCGACCACCCGGGCCGCAACGAGCCCGGCACCGGCGACCTGGACTTCGAGGACCTCTTCGCCAGGCTCACGGCCGCGGGTTGCAGCGGTTCGATCGGCCTGGAGTACCGCCCCTCCACCGGCGTCAGCGCCGACAGCTTCGGGTGGCTGCCGCGCGAGCTGCGCGCCGTCGGGTAGCCGGCCGCGCGGCGGAGCCGATGAGCGCCGCCGAGCCGCATGCCGCCGGCGTGCGCGCCGCCGAGCCGCATGGCGCCGGCGTGCGCGCCGCCGAGCCGTGTGCCGCCGACTCGCGCGGCGTCGCCGGGCCTCGCCGGGCCTCGCCGCCGACCCACCCGACCTCCCACCCGCACACGTAAGGAAACTCGACGCGATGAGCCGCAAGATCGCCTTCATCGGCCTCGGCATCATGGGCAGCCCGATGGCCGCCAACCTGGTCAGGGCCGGCCACCACGTCACCGGCTTCAACCTCACCCGGCCGCCGATCGACGCCCTGGTCGCGGCCGGCGGCCACGGTGCCACCAGCATCGCGGACGCGGTGAAGGACGCCGAGGTGGTCATCACCATGGTCCCGGCCGACCCGCAGGTCGAGCAGGTCGTCCTGGGCGAGGGCGGGGTGGTGGAGAACGCCGCGCCCGGCGCCCTGGTGATCGACATGTCCTCGATCACCCCGCAGACCTCGATCAAGGTCGAGGCCGCCGCCGGGGAGAAGGGCGTCCGCACCCTGGACGCCCCCGTCTCCGGCGGCGAGGCCGGTGCCGTCGAGGCCGTCCTGTCGATCATGGTCGGCGGCGCCGCCGAGGACTTCGCCGAGGCCCGGCCGCTGTTCGACGCGCTGGGCACCACGGTCGTCCACGTCGGCCCGGCCGGCGCCGGCCAGACCGTCAAGGCCGCCAACCAGCTGATCGTCGCGGTCAACATCCAGGTGCTCGCCGAGGCCGTCGTGTTCCTGGAGAACGCCGGCGTCGACCTGGCGGCCGCGCTGGACGTGCTCGGCGGCGGCCTGGCCGGCTCCACGGTGCTCAACCGCAAGAAGGCGAACATGCTGAACCGCGAGTTCGCCCCCGGTTTCCGGATCGACCTGCACCACAAGGACATGGGCATCGTCACCGACGCCGCCCGCGCCGTGGGCGCCGCGCTGCCGGTCGGCGCCGTGGTGGCCCAGCTGGTCGCCTCCGCCCGGGCCGACGGCGACGGCTCGCTCGACCACTCGGCGCTCCTGCGCGGCGTCGAGCGGCTCTCCGGGCGCGGGGCCGCACAGGGCGGGTCCGACCGGCCCTGATCCCCGGGGGCTCCCTCGCGGAGCCCCCGGCCCGAGCTCCTCCTGGCGGCGTGTACCCATTCCGGTCGTGCCCGCGCCGCCAGGAGGCCAGGCCCGGCCGGCGTGCGGGCCGGGGCTCATCCGTCCGCCCGCCGGCCGCCCCGGCCCG
>NZ_JBIVVI010000591.1:0-5592 GCF_044757675.1 Kitasatospora sp. NPDC091257 | reverse complement strand
CCGCCCGCCCGTCCGTTGACGGCCCCGCCCGCCCGGGAGGGCGGACTCGGCGGTCGGGGACCGGGCTTAGGCTGGAGGCTGCCCCCGCTGAACGGAAGACGCCATGCCCATCGTCCCCCCGACGCACTCCGTCGAACGCTCGCTCCGCCGGGCCGGCGCCAAGATCGTCGTCGGTCTCGACGAGGTCGGGCGCGGCGCCTGGGCCGGGCCGGTCATGGTGGGCGCGGCCGTCACCGGCCTGCGCAAGGCGCCGGAGGGGCTGACCGACTCCAAGCTGCTCACCGAGCTGCGCCGCCGCGCGCTCGCCCCCGTGCTCGCCGACTGGGTCACCGCGTACGCGCTCGGGCAGGCCTCCCCGCAGGAGTGCGACGAGCTCGGCATGACGGCGGCGCTGCGGCTGGCCGCCGTCCGCGCGCTGGAGGCGCTGCCGGTCGAACCCGACGCGGTGATCCTGGACGGCAAGCACGACTACCTCGGCGGCCCCTGGCGGGTGCGCACGGTGATCAAGGGCGACCAGTCCTGCATCTGCGTGTCCGCCGCCTCGGTGCTCGCCAAGGTCCACCGCGACGGCCTGATGGCCGAACTGGGCGAGGGGTGCCCGGAGTACGGCTTCGCCGACAACGCCGGTTACCCGTCCCCGGTGCACCGAGCCGCACTGGAGGAGTTCGGCCCCACCGGGCACCACCGGCTCTCCTGGGCGTACATGGACGCACTGCCGAAGTGGCGCCATCTCAAGCGCGTCCGGGAGGGTGCGGGCGACGGCCGTGGGTCCGCTGACGAACAGTTGACGCTCGGTTTCTGACGATCCGTCTGGAATTGCCCCGGGAGGGGGCGGCAGGAGAGCGGTGCCCAATGGGTGGGGCGCCCGTGCGCGTCCGACCGGCATTTGATAGATATCCGGGTATGCCTGTCTTCCCCGAGGAGCCGGAGATTCACGAGAGCATCCCGGGCCCCGGCGTTCCCTTCCCCCGCGAGTCGGACGCACAAGCCCCCGCCACCGCACCCACCACCACCGTCGCCGCCCCGGCCCCGGTGCCCGGCCCCCGTCCGGCGCCTCCGCGCCCGGCCCCGCCGCGCGCCGCCCGTCCGGGCCCGCCGCGACTGATCCGCAAGCCCGGGCCGGCACCACGCCGCCCGGCCCCCGCCGCACCGCAGGTGGAGGTCCAACGGATCGCCGCCACCCCGGCGCGGGCCGTGGAGCACGCCGACGAAGCGGTCGACCTGCTGTTGGAGTCCGGCCGCGATCCGGGCGACATCCTGGTGCTGACGGTCGGCGAGGCCCACCCGTGGCAGCAGCACGAGCTCTCCTTCGGTGAGGAGCGCTACTGGGCGCAGCTCGCCGAGGGCGGTGACGTGTTCTACGCGGACGCCGCGCTGACCCGTCCGGTCACCCGCGAGGTGGTCGTCCTGGTGGTCAACGGCGGACCGTCCGCCCGGGCCGCCGAGGCGTACACCAAGGCGCTCGGCCACGCGGCCGCGCTGCTGGTGGTCTGCGGCGACGCCGGCCCGGCTGCCGTGGGCGCGGCCGGAGCCGCGCCGAGCCGTCCGGTCAAGGCCTGACCACAGTCGTCCACCCCGGGCCCGGTGCCGTCGTACGGGGCCGGGCCCGCGGTCCGTCCCACGGCGCTCGGGGCCGGTGGCGTCGGCAGGTGCCGGCGGCCGGCGGTCGACGCCCCGGTGGGGCCGGTGGCCCGTGCGGACTCAGCCCGTGCCGGTGCGGCGCGTCGGTTCGGCCGCTGCGACCCGCGCCGCTGCCCACGGGGGCTCGGACTTCGGGGAGCGTGCCGCGTCCTCGCCGCGCTCGGCCTGGTCGGCGGTCTGTTGGCGGGTGCGGTGGTTGCGCGGGGCGTCCAGCGCCGAGCGCGGCGGCAGTTCCGTCACGGTGTGCACCGGCCCGTCGGCCCACGAGCCCGCGTGCGGGTTGCGTCCGCCCCGTCCGTCCCCGAGGACCTGCCAACCCGCCGGGGTGAGCCCGATGTACGCGCCGCAGCGCAGTCCGTGGAGCGCGGACGCGTCTCTCAGTGCCCACATCCAGGCGCCGTCCTGCTCCGTCCAGCCGGGTGCGCCGTCGCGGCAGCGCAGCAGTACGGCCGTCCGGGCCGGCTCGGACCGTCGCAGGTCGTGCGGAATGATCCGGCGCAGGTGCGTCAGCAGCGCGTTGCGGTGCTGCCAGCCGTCGGTGTCGTGCGGCCAGGGGGTGAACGAGGCCGAGGCGACGAGGCGGTGGAGCGCGTCCACGACGGCGACCACGACGGTGCCCGGCTGCGGCAGGTGATGCTGGTGCAGTTCCAGGACGAACTCGCGGGGGTCGCGCAGCAACGGGATCCCCGAGGCGGTCCAGGTCTCCAGGTCCAGCACCCGTCTGGGTTCCGGACTTCCGGAGAAGGGATTCTGACCTCGGTCGATACCGTTGATCACGATCCTCCTTCCTGGCCCGTGGGCAGGCGGGTGCCTGGGTACGCCGAAGGGCGGGGCCAGCGGACCGGGTTTCGGGTACCTCCCAATTCTCAGGGCATCGGGGGCGGAGCGGCAATGATGAAAAGATGAACGCCACCCGATAGCCCATGGTCTGCCGGATATGTTCCACAGCGGACCGAGTACCGAGCAGGCGCCTCCGGGCCTTGATCCACAGCGCCCTGAGGGCAGGGCGAACCGTCGTCGGCATGGTGAGCACTCCTTTCCCGGATCGTTCGGCCGGTGTGATCGAAATCGCTTCGCCTGATCCTTTCTGTTAGGCCATTCGGGTGAGTGGGTGGGCTTCGTCGACGGCCTTCCGCCGTCGCGTCACCCCTGCACGGCCAGTACCAGCGGCAGCACCGCGCTCGCCCCCGCCCGGCGCAGCAGCCGGGCGGCCACGGTGACCGTCCAGCCCGAGTCGACGAGGTCGTCCACCAGGAGCACCGGTCCACCGGCGGCCGCCACCGCCTGCTCCACCTCCGGGGGCAGGACCAGCGCGCCGGCCAGCGAGTGCAGCCGCTGGGCGCTGTTGCTGCGGGCACCGTGCGGGGGCAGCCCGCCGGCGTAGTCGATCCCGCCGAGCAGCGGCAGCCGCCCGACCTCGGCGATCCGGGCGCCCAGGCTGCCGACCAGCCGCGGCCTGGTCGAGGAAGCCATCGTCACCACGCCGACCGGCCGCTCCAGCCGGGCGCCCTCCGTCGTCGCGGGCCCGGCCCAGCCGCCCGGGCCCCGGGCCCAGTCGGCGAGCACCGCCACCAGCGCGTCCACCGCCTCGCCGGGCACCGGCACGTCCGGCGCCTGCTCGGCGAGCAGGGTGCGCAGCCGGGTGCCCCAGCCGATGTCGGACAGCCGGCCCAGCGCTCGGCCGGTCTCCGCCTGCTCGCCTGCGGGGATCCGGCCCTTGAGCGGCACCCCCAGCGAGTCCATCCCGGTCGGCCACAGCCGGCGCGGCTCGAAGCTCACGCCGGGGCGGCCGAGCGCGGCCCGGGCGGCCGCCAGCGTCTCCGCGGAGACGTCCGGGGTGTGCAGCGGCCCCGCGCAGTTGTCGCACCGCCCGCACGGCACGGCCTGCTCGTCGTCCAGCTGGCGGCGCAGGAACTCCATCCGGCAGCCGGTGCCCGCCGCATAGTCGCGCATCGCCCGCTGCTCCGCCTCCCGGGAGGCGGCGACCTTGGCGTAGCGGGCGCCGTCGTACGCCCAGCTCTGCCCGGTGGCCGTCCAGCCGCCCTTGACCCGGCGGACGGCGCCGTCCACGTCGAGCACCTTGAGCATGGTCTCCAGCCGGGCCCGGCGCAGATCCACCCGGGGCTCCAGGGCGGCGGTGGAGAGCGGCCGGCCGGCCTCGGCGAGGGCGTCGATGGTGCGGCGCACCTGCTCCTCCGGCGGGAAGGCCAGCGAGGCGAAGTAGCGCCAGATCGCCTCGTCCTCGCGCCCGGGCAGCAGCAGCACCTCGGCCCGGTCCACCCCGCGCCCGGCGCGGCCGACCTGCTGGTAGTAGGCGATCGGCGAGCTGGGCGAGCCGAGGTGCACCACGAAGCCGAGGTCGGGCTTGTCGAAGCCCATGCCGAGTGCGGAGGTGGCGACCAGCGCCTTGACCCGGTTGGCCAGCAGGTCGGCCTCGGCGGTGCGGCGCTCGGCGTCCTCGGTGCGGCCGGAGTAGGAGGCCACCGGGAAGCCGCGCTCGCGCAGGAAGGCCGTCACCTCCTCGGCGGCGGCCACCGTCAGGGTGTAGACGATGCCCGAGCCGGGGAGCCGTTCGAGGTGGTCGGCCAGCCAGGCGAGGCGGTGGGCCGGGTCGGGCAGGGAGAGCACGCCCAGGGTGAGGCTCTCCCGGTCGAGCGGCCCGCGCAGCACCAGGGCGTGCTCGTCGGTGGCGCCGGTGCCGAGCTGTTCGGCGACGTCCGCGGTGACCCGGGCGTTGGCGGTGGCGGTGGTGGCCAGCACCGGGACGCCGGCCGGCAGGTCGGCGAGCATGGTGCGCAGCCGGCGGTAGTCGGGGCGGAAGTCGTGCCCCCAGTCCGAGATGCAGTGGGCCTCGTCGACCACCAGCAGGCCGGTGGAGGCGGCGAGCTCGGGCAGCACCTGGTCACGGAAGTCCGGGTTGTTCAGCCGCTCGGGGCTGACCAGCAGGATGTCGACCTTCCCCGCGGCGACCTCCTCCTGGATCGCGGCCCACTCGTCGCTGTTGGCCGAGTTGATGGTGCGGGCGTGGATGCCGGCCCGGCCGGCCGACTCGACCTGGTTGCGCATCAGGGCGAGCAGCGGCGAGACGATCACCGTCGGCCCGGAGCCGCGGGCCCGGAGCAGGGCGGTGGCGATGAAGTAGACCGCGGACTTCCCCCAGCCGGTGCGCTGGACGACCAGGGCACGGCGGCGGTCGACCACGAGGGCCTCGATGGCCGTCCACTGGTCCTCGCGCAGGGTGGCTCCGGGGCCGGCGAGCTCGCGCAGGACGGCCTCGGCCCGCGCCCGGACCTCGGCGCGGTCGGCGGTGGCGGTGGTGTGGGTGTCGGGCTGCTGCATGGCGTCCATGTAACCCCGTACCGCTGACAAGCGACGAATGCGGGGGAGGGGAAGCGGGGGAAGGCGGGGTGTATTTCATCCGCTGATCCGCTGAACGGCAGACAAAATCCACCCGTGGGAGTGAGTCTTGCCTACTCCGAATGAGCGAAGGAAAATTCGGGGGCGGGGTTATCCACAGGAAAAAACTCGGTTCCGGTGTCGTCCGAGGATTGCGTCCACTCTTGCGGCCATGAACGCGATGAACAACGAACACGTCATTCTGTCCCTCGGTCCGGCCTCCGACCACCGGTCGGTTGTCATGCGCGGCCCGGCCGACATGGCCGAGCTGCTTCCGTACTTCCTGGGCTTCTACCCGGACGATTCCCTGTCAAGTCTTTGTGTTCACTCCGAGGCGCAAGTGGCGACCGATGGACGCACCCCGAAGGGGCGGGGACTCGCTCTTGTCAAAGATCTGGTCATGTCAGAGAGCCAGCCTGCGCTACTGCCAGCCTGAACTCCGGTCTTGAAGATCCCGTAGCCGGCCGGGGGGTGAAAGCCGTCTGCCCAACAAGTTGGAAGGTCAGAACGGAGGCTCCTCCGCCGCAGCCCAGGATCGGGTGGCGGGTGCCCCCC
>NZ_JBIVVI010000590.1:0-5593 GCF_044757675.1 Kitasatospora sp. NPDC091257 | reverse complement strand
GTGGTCCTCGGCGGGGTCGGGGAAGGAGGGGTGGGCGTTCATCGGGTGCTCGCGTCTCCTTCCAGGACCGTCCGGCCGGTGCTCGGGCCCGCCCCTGTGACGGTGCCGGGCGGCTTCGGGTTCCCCCGGGTGTCGCGGCGCGGCGGGGCCGAGCCGCGGGCGGGCGGTGTTTCACGTGAAACATCGGGCTCGCGCAGGTGCCGGACCAGGGGGAGGAGCCGGGCCCGGCCGCGCGCGCAGCGGCTCTTCACGGTGCCCACCGGAACGCCCAGCAGTTCGGCCGCCTCGGCCACCGGGTACCCCTGCATGTCGACCAGCACCAGTGCGGCCCGCTGCTCGGCGGGCAGCTCGGCGAGCGCCGCGGTCAGCTCGCGGTGCAGCTCGGCCCGGACCACCGGGAAGTCGGCCGGCTCGGCGCTGCCGACCAGGGTGTCCAGCCGCTGGGGGTCCTCGTCGAGCGGGGTGGTGCGGCGGGTGGCGCCGCGCCGGGCGCGGTCCAGGCAGGCGTTGACCACGATCCGGTGCAGCCAGGTGGTGACCGCCGAGCGGCCCTGGAAGCCGGCGGCGGCGCGGAAGGCGGAGACCAGGGCGTCCTGGAGGGCGTCGGCGGCCTCCTCGCGGTCGCCCAGGGTACGCAGGGCGACCGCCCAGAGCCGGTCGCGGTGGCGGTCCACCAGCAGACCGAAGGCCGCCGGGTCGCCGGCGACGTGCCGGGCGAGCAGCGTCGCGTCGTCCGTCGGGTGCGCGTCGTCCGCCACCGTCACCCCTCCCTCCCGGCCGCCGGTCCGTGCCGCGTCCGCGGTCGTCGGATCAGCCGGAGACCTTCACCTCGGCGACGTGGCCGCGGAACCTGCCGTCGGTATCCTTCGTCAGACCGGTCAGCCAGATCAAGAGGTACCGCGTGGTGACCGGGGAGTCGAGGGTGTACTCGACGTTGCTCCCGGTCTTCTTCCCGACGACGGTGAAGGCGTCCGGCTTGGCCTGCAGCGGGTTGGCGCCGGCGGCCGGGGTGGGCAGCCGCAGCTCCGCGGACTGCTCGCCGCCGGAGAACTGGACGTTCACCGAGGAGACCGGCTGCGGCGAGCCGAGGTCGATCAGCAGGCCGGTGCCCGACTTCAGCGCGGGCGGTTTGGCGCCGAACTGGTCGACGTACCAGCCGGTGGTCCACGAGGTGCTCAGGTCGCCGTCGATGGCCTTCCCGATGCTCTCGGTGCCCTCGGGCCCGTCGCCCAGGGGGTTGTAGGACTGCGCGTCCTTGACGGCCAGCGTCACCGGGTTGTGGGTGCTGGCCTGCGGGCTCGGCGCGGTGCTGCTGGTCGAGGGGGCCGGGGACGCGGTGGCCGACCCGGTGTGCCGCAGGCTGTCGACGAACTGCCAGGAGGCGACGCCGATCGCCCCCAGCGCGACCGTCCACGCGGTGGCCTTGACCACCCGGCGCAGCCGCCGCCTGGTGCGCCGGGAGGAGGTCGGGCGGGAGGAGGCCGGCAGCGGGGCGACGGTGGTGTCGGCGACCCGGGTCGGGTTGGGCGCGGTGGGCAGCGCGTGGGTGTTGTGCCGGGGCGGGACCGGGAAGGCGGGCAGCTCCGGTTCGGGCTGGCGGATCCGGGGCATCTGCGCGATCGCCCGGACCAGCTCCTCCGGCGTGGTGATCGGCTGGGCGTGGTGCGGCGGCTGGTCGAACAGGGCCCGCGCGGCGAGCTCGGACAGGCCCTTGTGGACCCCGGCGCGGACCTGGTCCGGCGCGGCGTTCTGGAGGCCCTTGGGCAGGCCCTGGAGGTCGTAGCGGTCCTCCGGGTACGGCCAGCGGTGGGTGAGCGCGGCGAACAGCAGTGCGCCGATCGCGCGGGTGTCCGCCCGCTGGGCGTCCTCGGCGTCCTCGGCGGGCAGCCCGCGCAGGGCGGCGTCCACCGCGATGCCGTTGATCCGGTACTGGCCGCTGTCGGTGCGCAGCACGCAGCGCGGGGTGAGCCGCAGGTGGGCCTGGCCGCGCCGGTGGGCGGCCGCGACGGCGTCGGCGACCTGGCGGACCATCTGGTACGCCTCGTGCGGCTCCATCGGGCCGTTGGCGAGCAGCCTGGCCAGGTCGGAGGAGTGCGGCAGCCACTCCCGGACGACGTAGACCAGCTCGCCCTCGTGGACGGCGTCCAGGACCTGGACGAAGCGCGGGTCGCCGAGCAGCGCGGCGGACTTGGCGGCCGCCACCACCTTGCGGGCCCGCTGGTGGCCGGAGGCCATCAGGTGGACGCCGACGGCCCGGCGCAGCTTCTCGTCGACGGCGCGCCAGCTGCTGAAGGTCTCGGTCTGGGAGATGCACTCCTCCAGCCGGTACCGGTGGCCGATCATGTCGCCGCTGCGGCGCTGCGGGGCGGGGAGGGTGCGCGGGAGGGTGGCGGTGTCGCGCGGGTCGACCGTGGGCTGCGGGTCGGTGGGGCGGCGCGCGGGGCGGGCGGGTTCGTCGGCGGGCTTCTTCCGGGGGGAGCCGGCGGCCAGTTCGGCGCGGAGCTCCTGCACGGAGAGCGGTGCGGTGATCTCCGAGGTCTCCTCGCCGGCGGGGGTGCCCGGTCCTGCGGCCGGTGCGTCGTCCCCGCTCTCGTCCTCGTCCTTGTCCGCGTCGGTGCGCCCGGGGACGGCGGCAGCGGTGGTGGCGCCCTCGCGGGCGTCCGCGGAGGTGCTCCCGCCGGCGTCCTGCGAGCCCGTGAGCTCGTCGATCGCCGCGGCCAGTGCGGCCTCGTCCGTCGCCGCGTCAGCTGCTGACGTGTCGACGACGGCCTTGGTGCCATCAGCCACCGTGGTCCTGCCTCCCCTTGTGTAGCCCCGGCCTGAGAGATTCGCTGGAGCCCGGGGGTCGGCGGCCCTGTGCTCCAGGACAATTGTGCCCACTCTTCTCCACCGGGTACGACCGCTGGGACGTCCGCTCGGTTGCACGCGGGTGGAGAGATGTGGTGCAGATTGGACACCGGGTCGCCATCCGACGGTCGGGCGGACCCGAACCAACCGGTGACCCAGCACTCGGCCGGACGAGCGGAGGAGCGTCTCGCTCCGGTTGACGCCCGGTCAGGGCGTCCGCTCGTCCGGCCGGTGGTCGGACGGTCAGCGGCCCAGCCGGCCGCGGACCATGCCCAGCATGGCGTTCAGTTCCTCGATCCGCAGGCGCTTCGCGATGAGCACGAAGACCGCCAGCTGGAGGCCGCCGGCCACGACCAGGGCCGCCACGCTGCCCGGCCAGCCGCCGAGCACCTGCTGGACCCCCAGGCTGGCGCCGAGGCCGACCAGCGCGGCCGGGACGCAGGCGGCGGCCAGCCGGCTGTACGTCCTGCCGATCCGCTTGGTGTCCAGTCCGCCGATCCGCTTCTTCAGCTTCGGCATCGCGACCGTCACCCCGACGGCGTAGGCGAGGCCGTAGCCGAAGGCGAGGCCGACCACCGTCCACTCGGCGGGCAGCACCAGCCAGCACAGCAGGGCGAAGCCGGCCTGGCAGGCCGCGACCCAGACGGTGTTGGAGAACGGCGTGCGGGTGTCCTCGTAGGCGTAGAAGCCGCGCAGCATCACGTACTGGGCGGAGTACGGGATCAGGCCCAGGGCGAACGCGGAGAGCATCAGACCGACGTTGGTGGCGTCGTTCAGGACGGTGTCGTTGCCGCCGACCGCGTAGATCGCCCGGCCGATCACCGGGCCCAGCGACAGGAACAGGAAGGCCGCCGGGACGACCGCGACCGCGGTGGTGCGCAGGCCGTAGGAGATGTCGTCGCGCACGGCGCCGGCGTCCTCGTCGGCCGCCGCCCGGGAGAGCCGGGGGAGCACCGCGCTCATGATCGAGACGGTGATCACGGCCTGCGGGAGCTGCCAGATCAGCAGCGCGTTGGAGAACGCGGCCAGGCCGACGCCGTCGTGGCCGGCCGCCGCCGCGGCGTCGCCCGCCTTGGTGGACAGCTGGGTGATCACCAGGTAGCCGGCCTGGTTGGCGAGCACGAAGAAGAACGTCCACTTGGCCAGCCGTGCGGCCTTGCCCAGGCCGTGACCGCGCCAGTCGAAGCGGGGCCGGAAGCGGAACTCGGCGGCCCGCAGGTACGGGATCATCGCCAGCGACTGGACGACCAGACCGATCAGGGTGCCGAGGCCGAGCAGCCGCACGCCCTCGGGAGAGATGCCCTCCGGGGTGACGTGGGTGGTGCCGAACCCGCTGTAGACCCAGATGTAGGCGGAGAAGGTGAAGATCACCACGATGTTGTTCAGGACCGGGGTCCACATCATCGCGCCGAAGCGGCCGCGGGCGTTGAGGATCTGGCCCATCACCACGTGGATGCCCATGAAGAAGATGCTCGGCAGGCAGAAGCGGGCCATCGCCACCGTGGTGTCGGCGCGCTCCGGGTTGGCCATCATCGGGTGGGCGATCAGCTGCACCAGCACGGGCGCCCCGAGCACCGCCAGGAAGACCACGCCGCCGAGCCCGACCATCACCAGGGTGAGCAGCCGGCTGGCGTACGCGGTGCCGCCGTCCTCGTCGTTCTTCATGCTGCGCACCAGCTGCGGCACGAAGACCGCGTTCAGCGCGCCGCCGCCGATCAGGATGTACAGCAGGGTCGGCAGGGTGTTCGCCGCGTTGTAGGAGTCACCCATCACGCCGACACCGATGGCCGCGGTGATCACCATGGTCCGGACGAAGCCGGTGCCGCGGGAGACCAGCGTGCCGGCCGCCATGATCGCGCTGGAGTTCAGCAGGCTGGCGACCTTGCCGCCACCGGCCGCCTGGGCGGGTTCGGCGGCGGGCGCCTGCTGGGAGGCCTGCTCCTCGGCGACGACGTCGGACAGCGGTTCGACGGCCGGGGGCACCGCGACGGCGGCCACCTGCCTGGTGGCCTCCTCCTCGGAGAGCGGCGGGTCGAACTCGATCGGCGGCACGAAGTGCTGCTGCCCGCCCGGAGCGCCGCCGTGCTGCGGCTGCCCCGGGTAGCCGCCCGCCGGCGGGTACGGGGCGGGGCCGACCGGAGGGGCGGTCGGCTGGACCTGCTGCGGGGCCGGGGCGGGCTGCGGGACCGGCGGCTGGGCCGCGGACTGCGCCGGGCGGCCGCCGAACAGGGCGTCCACCCCGACGTACTCGGTGGTCTCGGTGTCCCAGGCGGAGTGCGCCGGGCCCGGCTCCCACTGCGGCCGGGGCTGCTCGACGCCGCCCCAGTGGCCACCGGCGGCCTGCGCCGGGGCCGGCTGCTGCGGCCAGGCGCCCTGCACCGGGGTGTCCCAGCCGGGCTGCACCGGCGGCACCGGGGCCGCGAACTGCTGCTGGGCCTGGTACGGGGTCGGCGGCACCGGCGTCGGGTAGCCGCCGCCCTGCGGCGGCAGCTGCGGCGGCACGTCGTACGCGGCGGCCGGCGGCTGGGGCGCGACGGGCCGACCGGCCTGCAGACCGTACGGGTCCTGGCCGTCCTGCGGGTGCCCGTACGCGTCCGCCGCGTACGGGTCCTGGGCGTAGGTGTCGGCCACGTACCAGTCGCCGGACGGCGACTCGGCGCCCGGCCGGCTCTCACCGCGGCCCGACGGCCGCTCCTCGCTGCGCCCGGTCATGTCACCTCTTCGCTGTCGTGGGGGGAGGCCGGCC
>NZ_JBIVVI010000589.1:0-5593 GCF_044757675.1 Kitasatospora sp. NPDC091257 | reverse complement strand
CCCCGGACACCAACCGGGGGGTGCTGGACGGCGTGCGCGAGCGCGACTTCCCGGTCCAGGTGCGGCACGGGTCGGCGAGCCCCTACGGCATCATCGCGGCCTCGCTGGAAGCGGGGCTCGACACCACCGAAGGCGGCCCGGTCTCCTACTGCCTGCCGTACGGGCGCCTCCCGCTGCGCCAGGCGGTGCGGAACTGGGAACGGTCCTGCGAGCTGATGGTCAGGGCCCGTGACCACGGCATCGAACCGCACGTCGAGACCTTCGGCGGCTGCATGCTCGGCCAGCTCTGCCCGCCCAGCCTGCTGGTGGCGATCAGCCTCCTGGAAGGCGTGTTCTTCCGCCGGCACGGCCTGCGCAGCATCTCGCTGAGCTACGCCCAGCAGACCAACGCCGAGCAGGACCGGGAGGCGGTGCTGGCCCTGCGCCGGCTCGCCGGTGCGCTGCTGCCGGACGTCGACTGGCACATCGTGATCTACAACTACATGGGGGTCTACCCCAGCACCCGCTCGGGCGCCCTGCTGCTGCTGGAGCAGGCCGCCGAGCTGGCCGTCCGCACCGGAGCGGAACGGCTCATCGTCAAGACGGCGGCCGAGGCGCACCGGATCCCGACCGTCCGGGAGAACGTCGAGGCGCTGGAGATCGCGGCGCTGGCCGCCCAGAACGCGGGCGGATCGGCGCCGCCGGACACCGGCGCGGACAGCGAGGTCCTGGCGGAGGCGACCGCGCTCGTGAACACCGTCCTCGGCCTCAACACGGACGTGGGCGCCGCCCTGGTCGAGGCGTTCAACCGGGGGCTGCTGGACGTCCCGTACTGCCTGCACCCGGACAACGCCGGGCGGGCCAGGAGCTACATCGACTCCGACGGGCGGCTGCGCTGGTCGCACACCGGCTCCCTGCCCGTACGGCCGAACGGGCGGTCCACCGGCAACCGCTCGATGAGCGCGGCGGACCTGCTCCGGGCCCTGTCCCACGTCGCGCGGTCGTTCGACGAGCGCGCCGCCACCACGCTGGACCGGCTGCCCGGGATCCCCAGCTGAACCCCCTGCCAGAACCGCAGGACCAGAGAACCGAAGGAAGAGACCCCTTGACCAGCGAGTTCGAGTCTGCACGGCCCGGTGCACTGCCGGACCACCTCAAGAACCCCGTGACCCGGTCCGTGCTGCGGATCCAGAACCAGATCGTCCAGGCGGGCCGCGAACTACTCCTCGGCGAAGGGTTCGTGGAGCTGCTGCCGCCGATCATCGGACCGGTGACGGACCCGGGCGGCCGTGGTGCCAAGCAGGTGGACGTCGACTTCTACGGCCACCGCTACAAGCTGATGACCAGCGCGATCCTCTACAAGCAGGCGTCGCTGCTCGCCTTCGACAAGGTGTTCTACGTCGCGCCGAACGTCCGGCTCGAACCGCTGGAGACCGCGAACATCGGCCGCCACCTGGCGGAGTTCCACCAGTTCGACGTGGAGATCGCCGGCGCCACGCAGGAGGACGCGATGGGCGTGGCACAGTCCATCGTGACCGCGGCGATCGAGCGCGTGGTGCGGACGATGGGCGCCGAGCTGGACGTCCTGGGCCGCGACGCGGACGCCTTCACCCCGCTGCTCACCCGCGACGCCCCGTTCGAGCGGATCAGCCACGGCGACGCGATGGCCGAGCTGGCCCGGCTGGGCCACGAGCAGAACCACGACGCCGAGATCGACTGGCAGGGCGAGGGCCTGCTCTCGCACAAGTCGGACTCGCCGTTCTTCATCATCGACTACCCCAAGGGCTCGCGCGGCTTCTACGACCGCGAGGACCCGCGGCGCCCGGAGGTCCTGCGCAACTTCGACCTCATCGCCCCCGAAGGCTTCGGCGAGCTGATCAGCGGCAGCGAGCGGGAGTTCGACTACGCGCGGATCATCGCCCGGATGCGCGAGAGCGGCGAGAACCCGGCCAAGTACGAGTGGTACCTGAAGATGGTCCGCGACGGGATCCCGGGCAGCGCCGGCTTCGGGATCGGCATCGAGCGGCTCACCCGCTACGTCGCCGGGCTGGACGCCGTCTGGCAGGCCACCCCGTTCCCGAAGATCCCCGGGGTGGTCTCGCCGTGAGCGGGGTGCTCGGCGCCCCGGGCTTCCCGGAGGCCGTGATCCGGTCGCGGGCCAGGGAGGGCGCCGCCGGGGCGTTCCCGCCGATGGACGGCTACGGCCTGACCCTGTTCGGCGCCGGCGGCACGGGCGGCGTCCCGCAGCCGGCGGCGCCCCACGGCGCGGACGTGCTGGACGCGATGCGCCTGGTCCCGCCGGTCTTCATGCCCCAGCGGCTGGAGAAGCTCACCGACCTGGCCCGCGAGCCGCTCTACGGCGACGTCGAACTCGCCACCGACATCGGCGGGTTCCGGTCGTCGCTGCCGGTGTACGTCTCGGCCTTCGGCTCCACCCAGGTGGCCTCCTCCGGGCTGGGCCTGGCGGCCAGCCGCCAGGCCGGACGGCTGGGCATCCCGCTGGTCATCGGCGAGAACGTGGTGCCGACCAACGGCTTCGCCGACGGTTCCGCCGGCAGCCCCGAGGACCGGTCCACCGGCAGCCCCGAGGAGCGGTCCACCGGCAGCCCCGGGGACCGGTCCGCCGACAGCTCCGCCGACACCGGCGACAGCATGCTCGCCCGGCTGCGCGCCTACGAGCAGGAACTCCCCGAGGGCATGGGCGGGCTGGCGTTCCAGCAGAGCACCGAGGACGCCGATGCCGAGGTGTGGAACCAGATCTACAGCGCCCCGGCCGCGAAGGCCCTGCTGGAGTCCGGCCGGCTGGCGTTCGAGCTGAAGGTGGGACAGGGCGCCAAGCCCGGCCTCGGCGGGATGACGGTGCTGAAACGCTCCGTGGCCGACCAGCTGGCCGCCCAGTACAGCACCGACGAGAACGTCTTCGGCAGCGGGCACGACCGGGTGCTGCGGTCCAGCAGCCCGGGCACGTTCACCGCGGAGATCCTGCGTCAGCAGATCCGGTTCATGCGCAACAACTACCCGCGCGCGCGGATCTGGGTGAAACTCCCGCCCGGGCGCGACATCCGCGAGGCGGCGGCCGTGGCCCGGGAGAGCGGCGCGGACTCGGTGACCGTGGACGGCGCCGAGGGCGGCAGCGGCTGGGCGCCCAGCAGCTTCCTCGACCAGGTGGGCCTGCCGCTGGGCGAGTGCCTGCGCCGGCTGGAGCCGCGCTCCTCCTCCGACTGCCTGCTGGTCTCGGGCCGGATGTGGGAGGGCGCCAGGGCCGTGAAGGCCCTGGCGCTGGGTGCCCGCGCCGTCGGACTGGGCCGGGCGGCCCTGCTCGCGGCGGACGAGGACCCGCAGGACGGGATCGCCCGGCTGGTCTCCTGCCTCGCCTTCGAACTGCGGCTGCTGATCAGCGCGCTGGGCAAGTACACGCCCGCCGCGCTGGGCCCGGAGGACGTCTGGCTCCCGGGAACGGCCGACCCGCACCTCCACCCGTAGCACGCCGGACCCCGCCCCACCGGGGCCGGTCCCTTTCCCTGCCACGAACATTCACCCCGCGAAGAAGGAGCACCGCTGTGACGAATCCGTTCGAGGACGCCGACGGCCGCTACGTGGTCCTGGTCAACGACCAGAACCAGCACTCCCTGTGGCCGAACGCGATCGAGGTCCCGGCCGGCTGGGCCACGGCCTTCGGCGAGAACGACCGCCAGGCCTGCCTGGAGTACATCGAGCAGAACTGGACCGACCTGGCGCCGCGCCCGACCGCGGTCGGCTGACCCGCGGACCCGATTCCCTTTTCCCCATTCCTTTCGCACACCCGCGTACGGCCCCGGCCAGGTGACGAAGCACCCGGCCGGGGCGTCCGGTCACGCACATCGATCACCGCCGGATAGGCACCAGAGGGAGATGTCATGGCTCAGCAGAAGGAACCGACGGTCGGGCAGAAGGCCATGGCCGAGGACGGCCGCGGTCCCGGATCGGTGCAGGAGGAGATCCTGTGCGGCCTTTTCGCTGAGGTCCTCGATGTGCCGTCGGTGGGGATCGACGACAACTTCTTCGCGCTGGGCGGTCACTCCGTACTCGCGACCCGGCTGATCAGTCGCATCCGCAGCACGCTCGGCGCGGAGCTCGGCATCCGTGAACTGTTCCGGAACCCGACCGTCGCCAAGGTGGCGGAGAAGCTGAAGGACGGCCGTCCGGCGCGTCCGGCGCTGGTGGCGGGCGTGCGTCCGGAGGTGCTGCCGCTGTCGTTCGCGCAGCAGCGGTTGTGGTTCCTCGACCAGTTGGAGGGGGCGTCGGCGGCCTACAACAGTCCGTTCCCGTTCCGGCTGCACGGTGCCGTGGACGTGGAGGCTCTGCGTGCGGCGATCGGTGACGTGGTGGGCCGGCACGAGGCCCTGCGCACGGTCTACCCGGCGGTCGACGGTCAGCCGCGCCAGCTGGTGCTGCCCGCCGACGACGCCCACGTCCCGTTCACGGTCGAGCCGTGCACGGAGGACGAGGTGGCGGAGCGGATCTCCGCCGAGGCGTTCGCCACCTTCGATCTCTCCGCCGAACTTCCGCTGCGGGTGGTGCTGTTCGCGCTCGGCGAGGACGAATCGGTCCTGGTGTTGACCTTGCACCACATCGCGAGTGACGGTTGGTCCTCCGGTCCGCTCTGGTCGGGTGTCGCCTCGGCCTACCGGGCCCGGCTGGCCGGTTCCGCGCCGGTCTGGGAGCCGCTGGCGGTCCAGTACGCGGACTACGCACTGTGGCAGCACAACCAGCTCGGCGACGCCATGGATCAGCAGCTCGCCTACTGGGCGGAGGCGCTGAAGGGCTCGCCGCAGGAGGTCGCTCTGCCCTTCGACCGGCCCCGCCCTGCCGCCGCGTCGCATGACGGTGAGCTGTTGGAGTTCGGGCTGGATGCGGAGCTGCATGCAGAGCTGGAGGGGTTGGCGCGTCGGCACGGTGTGACGTTGTTCATGGTGCTGCATGCGGCGTTGGCGGCTTTGTTGTCGCGGCTGGGTGCGGGGACGGATGTTCCGATCGGGACGGTGGTGGCGGGGCGTTCGGACCAGGCGCTGGACGACGTGGTCGGGTTCTTCGTGAACACGCTGGTGCTGCGGACGGATGTGTCGGGTGAGCCGACCTTCGGTGAGCTGTTGGGCCGGGTCCGTGACACGGATCTGGCGGCGTTCACGAACCAGGACGTGCCGTTCGAGCGGCTGGTGGAGGAGCTGAACCCGGTGCGTTCGCTGGGCCGGCATCCGCTGTTCCAGGTGATGCTGGTCCTGCAGAACAACGACGAGGGCACCCTTCGGCTTCCTGATGTCGTCGTGACGCCCGAATCGTTCGGGACGCCGCCCGTCAAGTTCGATCTCAACCTGACCTGCGTCGAGAACCGTGACGGTTCCCATGCGCCCGCCGGTATCACGGCTGTTCTGCAGTTCGCGACCGATCTGTTCGATCGGGGGACCGCGGACCAACTGGCGGAGCGGTTGGTGCGGTTGCTGGGTGTGGTGGTCGGGGATCCGGAGGTTCCGGTGTCCGGCTGGGAGGTGTTCGATTCTCCCGAGCAGGAGCGGTACTTCCTGGCGCGGGCGGAGCGGGCGCGGGCCGGTGCGGTGGAGGAGGCCGAGGAGGTTCA
>NZ_JBIVVI010000588.1:0-5594 GCF_044757675.1 Kitasatospora sp. NPDC091257 | reverse complement strand
GGCGGGGGTCTCCAGCTTGCTGCCCTCGACGTCCACGTCCGGTATCAGGCGGTCGAGCCAGCGCGGCAGCCACCAGGCGCGGCGGCCAAGCAGGGCGAGGACGGCCGGGACGACGGTCATCCGGACGATGAAGGCGTCGAAGGCGACGGCCGCGGCGAGGCCCAGACCCATCATCTTGATCATCGGCTCGCTCATCCCGATGAAGCCGGCGAAGACGGCGATCATGATGAACGCGGCGGCGGTGACCACCCGGGCGTTGTGCCGGAAGCCGGTGACGATCGCCTCGCCGGGCTCCTCACCGTGGACGTAGCCCTCGCGGATGCGGGTGACCAGGAACACCTCGTAGTCCATGGCGAGGCCGAAGACCACACCGATCATGAAGATCGGCATCATGCTCATCACCGGGCCGGTCTGCTCCACGCCGATCAGCTCGGCCAGCCAGCCCCACTGGAAGACCGCGACCACGGCGCCGAGCGCGGCGACCACCGACAGCAGGAAGCCGAGGGCCGCCTTCAGCGGCACGAGGATCGAGCGGAAGACCACCATCAGCAGGACGACGGCGAGGCCGACGACCACGGCGAGGTAGGGCAGCAGCGCGTCGGACATCTTCTGCGAGACGTCGATGTTCATCGCCGTGGTGCCGCTGACCAGGACCGTCGCCCCGGTGGCCGTCTTCAGGCCGGCCGCGTCGTGGCGGATGGCGTGCACGATGTCCTTGGTCTCGGCCTCGCTCGGACCGGTCGCCGGGACGGCGTTGAGCAGGGCCGTGTCGCCCGCCTGGTTGAACATCGGCGGCGTCACCGCGACGACCCCCGGCAGCCCGGAGACCTTCTTGGCGACCTCGTTCGCGGCGGCCTTCGGGTCGGCGACGCCCTTGACGTCCACCATGACCGTCAGCGGGCCGTTGAAGCCGGGGCCGAAGCCCTCGGAGAGCAGGTCGTACGCGCGTCGCTGGGTGGTGGAGGTGGGCTTCGACTCGTCACCCGGCAGGCCGAGCCGCAGGTCGAGCGCGGGGGCGGCGAGCACGCCGAGGCCGATCACACCGCCGAGCAGCACCGCGAGCGGGCGGCGCAGGATGAAGCGGGCCCAGCGGGCTCCGCCGTTCTCCTTCGCGGCCGGGGCCGCCCCGCCGCGGGCCTTGCGGGCCTTGCGGGCCTTGCGCGGCAGCACCTTGCGGCCGAGGAAGCCGAGCAGGGCGGGCACCAGGGTGAGGGCGACCAGCACGGCGATGACGACCGTCCCGGCGGCGGCCATGCCCATCTTGGCCAGGATCGGGATGCCGACCACGGAGAGGCCGGCGAGCGCGATCACCACGGTGAGGCCCGCGAAGACCACCGCGGACCCGGCGGTGCCGACCGCCCGGCCCGCCGCCTCCTGGGGCGCGCGGCCCTCGGCGAGCTCGGCGCGGTAGCGGGAGACGATGAACACCGCGTAGTCGATGCCGACCGCGAGGCCGAGCATCATGGCGAGGGTGCCGGTGGTGGTGGAGAGCCCGAGCGTGCTGCCGAGCGCGGTGATCAGCGCCATGCCGAGGCCCACGCCGACGACCGCGGTGAGCAGCGGCAGGCCGGCCGCGACCAGCGAGCCGAAGGTGATCACCAGCACGACGGCGGACAGCGCCATGCCGATCGCCTCGCTGCTGCCCCCGGCGTCGGCCTTGGCCATCAGCGCGGTGCCGCCGATCTCGACCTTGAGCCCGGCGTCCCGGCCGTGCTGGGCGGCCCGCTCCAGGGTGTCGGTGGCGGTCTTGGACACCTCGCCGGCCTTGGCGGAGTAGCTCACCGTCGCGTAGGCGGTGGTGCCGTCCGAGGAGACGGCGCCCGGCATCTTGAACGGGCTCACCGCGCCGGTGACCTGCTCGGAGCCGGCGAGCTCGCCGACCGTCCGCTCGACCGCCTGCTGGTTGGGCGCGGCGGTGATCTTCTGGCCGGAGGGGGCCACGAACACCAGGCGCGCCGAGGCCCCGTCGGCGTGGCCGCCGGGGAAGCGCTCGTTCATCAGGTCGAACGCCTTCTGCGCTTCCGTGCCGGGCATCGCGAAGCCGTCGTCGGGTGCGGCGGGCGCCTTGGCCGCCAGGACTCCGACGGCTGCCAGCACGGCGACCCAGAGGAAGGTCACCAGCCGGCGCCGGACGAAGGTCCATCGGCCCAGGCGGTAGAGGAACGTGGCCACGGGAGAGCGGACTCCTTCGGATGCGGTTCTCGGGAACAGGAGGCGCCGCGGCCGACCGGACGTCCTGGCGGACGCGGTCCCCCGCAGCATGACCCATCCTTGATCGCCGACCCCTGCTCCGTCGTCGTCCCTGTGCAGGCCGTTTGCGTACTGCGGACGCAGTAGTGCCATCCCCCGCACGGAGGAGCGCACGCCCTGCGCCGGAAGCAGCCCCCGGACCTGCGACGGCCGCAGATCCGGTCACCCGTGCGGTCGGCGACGGCGGGCCGGGGGCCGGTGGGCGAAGTAGCGTGATGTGCCTGACCCGTCCGCCGACGTGCGGTTCGGGAGGATTCGACCCGATCGGTGCTGCTCCGGCAGCCCGCCGCCGGAGGTGCCCATGGGCGTTCCAGCCGCCCGCATCGTGTTCGACGAGAGCGACCGCGCGGCCGTCGCCGAAGCGGTGACCGAGATGCTCACCACCGGCGCGCTGACCCTCGGTCCGTGGACCGAGCGCTTCGAGCAGGCCTTCGCCGCCGAGCACGGCGCCTCGCACGCCGTCGCGGTGAGCAGCGGCACGGCGGCGCTGGAGGTGATCCTGCGCAGCGTCGACGTCCGGGGCCGCGACGTGGTCGTCCCCGCCGTCACGTTCTACGCGACCGCCGGGGCTGTGGTGCACGCGGGCGGGCGGCCGGTCTTCGCCGACGTCGATCCGGCCACCCTCGCGCTCTCCCCCGAGACCCTGGAGGCGGCGCTCACCCCGGACACCGCCGCCGTCGTCCTGGTGCACATCGGCGGGCTGGTCGGCCCGCGGGTCGACGCCCTGCGGGCGCTGTGCGACCGGCGCGGCGTCCCGCTGGTCGAGGACGCCGCCCACGCCCACGGCAGCAGCTTCAACGGCCGCGCCGCCGGCACCTTCGGCCTGGCCGGGGCCTTCTCCTTCTACCCGACCAAGGTCACCACCAGCGGCGAGGGCGGGATGATCCTCACCGAGTCGCCCGAGCTGCGCGACGGGGCCCGGATCTACCGCGACCAGGGCAAGGGCTCCTTCACCACCAACCACCACGTGAAGCCCGGCTACTCCTGGCGGATGAGCGAGCCGCACGCCGCGATCGGCGCGGTGCACCTGCGCCGGCTGAAGGAGTTCATCGAGACCCGCCGGGCCGTCGCCCGCCGCTACGACACCGCGCTCGCCGGGCTGGACGGGCTCGACCCGGTGCCCGAACCGCCCGGCTGCCGCGGCAACTACTACAAGTACGTGGCGCTGCTGCCGGCCGGGGTCGACCGCGCCGAGTTCAAGCGGGCGGTGGCCGAGGAGCACGCGGTGCGGCTGTCCGGCGAGGTCTACGACCTGCCGCTGCACCGCCAGCCGGTGTTCGCCCCGTACCGGCGCGGGCCGCTGCCGGTGGCCGAGGACGTCTGCGCCCGGCAGGTCTGCCTGCCGGTGCACTCCGACATGACCGAGGACGAGACGGAGCAGGTGGTCGACGCCGTCTCCGCGGTGTACCGGCGCCTGGCCGGGTAGCCGGAGCGAAGGGAGCAAGATCGTGCGGATAGCCGTCACCGGGGGCTGCGGGTTCATCGGCTCACACGTCGTGGACCACCTGATCGCGGCCGGCCACGACGTCCTCGCGGTGGACACCACCGACAAGTACCTCAACCCGGACGCCGAGCACGCGCGGCTCGACGTCCTCGACCTCAAGGCCCTCACCGCGGCGCTGGCCGGCAGCGAGGTGGTCTACCACCTGGCCGCCATGGCCGACGTCGAGCAGGTCAGCGCCGACCCGGTCCGCGCGGTACGGACCAACATCGACGGCACCGAGGCCGTCCTGGAGGCCGCCCGGCGCAGCGGCCTGAGCCGCACGGTCCTGGCGAGCACCGTCTGGGTCTACGGCGCCGCCCTCACCGACGAGCAACTCGACAGCAGCGAGCAGGAGTTGGACGAGCACGTACCGATCGAGCTGGAGCACAGCGGCCATCTGTACGTGGCCACCAAGCTCGCCGCCGAGATGCTGGTGCACAGCTACCGCGAGCTCTACGGGCAGCACTTCACCATCCTTCGCTACGGCATCCCGTACGGCCCCCGGATGCGGGACGAGCTGGTCGTCGCCCGGTTCGTCCAGGCCGCGCTGGCCGGCCGGCCGATCACCATCGCCGGGGACGGCCGGCAGAGCCGCAACTTCGTCTACGTCGAGGACCTCGCCGACGCCCACGTCCGGGCCCTGTCCCCCGCCGCCGAGGACCAGACCTTCGCGCTGGAGGGCTCGACGGCCGTCTCGGTGCGGGACATCGCCGACACGGTGGACGGCCTGCTGGGACCCGTCACCATCGAGCACATCGACGGGCGGAAGGCCGACTACGCGGGGCGGCGGATCTCCTCGGCGCAGGCCAAGCGGCTGCTGGGCTGGTCGCCGAGCACCAACTTCACCGACGGCGTGCGGCGGTACGCGGACTGGTACCGGGCCACCGTCGGCACCGCCGCCGGCGCCTGACGGGGCCGCCCGATGCCGCACGCCCTGCTGGTCTCCGGCTCGCTCGGACAGGGCCACGACGTGATGGCCCAGGCCTGCGCCGACACCCTGCGGGAACGCGGCTGGACCACCCGCACCGTCGACGCCATGGCCCTGCTCGGGCAGCGCTCGGGCGCGGCCGGGGAGGCGGTGTTCCGCCGGCTGCTCGACCTGCCCGGGGTGTACGACGCCTTCCACTTCTCGGCGCTGCGGCCCGGCGCCCGGATCGCCCTGCTCGCCGACGCGGCGGCCCGCGGCCGACTGGTCCCGGCACTGCGGGAGCTGATCGAGGCGCAGCGGCCGCAACTGGTGGTCTCGGTGTTCGCCACCGCGACCTCGGCGGTCAACCGGCTGCTGCGGCAGGCACCGGAGCGGGAGTTCCGGCACTTCGTGTTCTGCACCGACGTGACACCGCACCGGCTCTGGGTGCAGGAGGGGACGGACCTGTTCCTGGTCACCTCCGAGGTCGCCGCGTGCGCGGTCCGGCGGTACCGGCCGGAGGCCGACATCGCCGTCGTGCCGGCGCCGTTGCGCCAGCCGTTCTACCGGCCGCCGCGACGGGCCGCGGCGCGGGCGGAGCTGGGCGTGCCGGCGGGCGCCGCGTGCGTCCTGCTGATGTCCGGCTCCTGGGGGCTCGGTCCGCTCGCCCGCACCGCCGCCTCGCTGGCCGCCGCCGGGCCGCACGTCCTCGCGGTGGCCGGGCGCAACCGGGAACTGGAGCGCCGGCTGCGGGCCGCCGCGCGCCGGGAGCCCCGGCTGCACCCCTTCGGCCACACCGACCGCGTCCCCGCGCTGATGGCCGCCGCCGACCTGGTGGTCACCAGCTCGGGCGACACCTCACAGGTCCACCTCGGCCTCGATCGCGCAGCCGCGGCCCAGCTTCAGCATCCCGGTGACCGGCGGCAGCGAGTGCAGGTCCACCTCGGGCGCCAC
>NZ_JBIVVI010000587.1:0-5597 GCF_044757675.1 Kitasatospora sp. NPDC091257 | reverse complement strand
CGGCCGCGGGGTCGGCCGCGGGGTCCGTCCACTCCCGGCGCGCGGGCAGCGGCCCGGGGATCCACCCGCCGACGTGGCGCTCCCGCCGCACCCGGACCGAGCCGAGCCGGTTGAGGCAGATCCTGCTGGCCACCGTGGTCAGCCAGCCGCCGGACGAGACGATCGCCTCCCGCTCCCGCCGGGGCAGCGCGTACCAGCGGGCGTACGTCTCCTGCACCACGTCCTCGGCGTCGGCCGGCGCACCGAGCAGCCGGTACGCCAGGTCGATCAGCCGGCGCCGCTCGCCCATGATCGCGCCCGGGCCCGGCTCGGTCGTGGTGCCGCCCCCTGCTTCCCGCACCGTGTCCCCACCCCTTCGACTCGACGGCTCTCCGCTCCTCCTATGACAGCGCGGCGGCCCGGGATGTGACGCCTTCCCGCTCATGTCACATTTCGAGCGGCTGTTCTGTCCTGTCCGTCGTACCTGTGCAACGGAACGGAGAACCCGATGACCGACTTCCAGGCGATCGCCGACCGCGTCGAGATCACGGCCCTGCAGGCCGAGTTCACCGACGCGGTGATGATGCGCGACCGCGCCCGCCTCGCCGCGCTGTTCACCCCCGACGGCGTGCTGCGGATGCCCGACGTCCCGATCGAGCTGACCGGCCCGGAGCAGATCCGGGCCGGCGGCGAGAAGCTCCAGGAGCAGTGGGACTTCTTCATCCAGAACACCCACCCGGGGGCGGTCGTGATCGACGGCGACACCGCGACCGGCCGCGCCCACATGTACGAGCTCGCGCGCCTCAAGGACGGCCGGCAGGGGATCAACCACGCGATCTACCACGACCGGTACCGGCGCACGGCGGACGGCTGGCGGTTCACCGAGCGGGTCTACGAGACCCGGTACCTGGACACCAGCCCGCTGCCCGGCTCGGCACCGGACCCGGCCCGGCCGGCCCCGTGGACCGGCCCGACGGACGCCGGCCGCTGAGGCCGCGGAATCCCCTCGTTTTCCCTCCTGCTATGATTTGCAGCGAGGCGAAGGCAATGCTTTCGAGCAATTGCCCGGCCCGATCATTTCGGTGGTCATAGCGAGAGGGAAACGCCCGGCTCCATTCCGAACCCGGAAGCTAAGCCTTTCAGCGCCGATGGTACTGCAGGGGGGACCCTGTGGGAGAGTAGGACGCCGCCGAATTCTTCTTACGGCCCCTGCCGTGTCCGACAGTGACACGGCAGGGGCTTTTTTCATTTCCCCTGGCGCTTCCCCTGCCGCTCCCCCACCGTTTCTCCCGCCATTCCCCCCGCCGTTTCGCCGCCCGCGGTTCCGGTGCTGCGGCGCGCCCTCCGACGCATCCAGCATGTGAGATGCGGAGTCCCGGAAGAGCCGCTTTGCGGGTATCTGAGAGGATGGCGAACATCGAAACGGACTTGCGTCTCGCTACCTGAGACTGCAATATCATGCTATGGACAACACTAGCGGCGTCGGCGTTCTCGACAAGGCCGCTCTGGTGCTCAGCGCACTGGAGTCGGGCCCCGCCACGCTGGCGGGGCTGGTCGCCGCCACCGGTCTGGCGCGCCCCACCGCCCACAGACTCGCCGTCGCACTCGAACACCACCGCCTGGTCACCCGGGACATGCAGGGCCGCTTCATCCTCGGCCCCCGCCTGTCCGAACTCTCCGCCGCCGCCGGCGAGGACCGACTGCTCGCCACCGCGGGCCCCGTCCTCACCCACCTGCGCGACGTCACCGGGGAAAGCGCGCAGCTCTACCGCCGCCAAGGCGAAATGCGCATCTGCGTCGCCGCCGCCGAACGACTCTCCGGCCTGCGCGACACCGTCCCCGTCGGCAGCACCCTGCCGATGAAGGCCGGCTCCGCCGCCCAGGTCCTCCTGGCCTGGGAAGAGCCCGAGCGCCTCCACCGAGGCCTCCAGGGCGCCCGCTTCACCGCCACCGCGCTCAGCGGCGTCCGCCGCCGCGGCTGGGCCCAGTCCATCGGGGAGCGGGAGCCGGGCGTCGCGTCCGTCTCCGCCCCCGTCCGCGGGCCGTCCAACCGCGTGGTGGCCGCCGTCTCCGTCTCCGGCCCCATCGAGCGCCTGACCCGCCACCCGGGCCGGCTGCACGCCCAGGCCATCATCGAAGCCGCCAACCGGCTCACCGAGGCCCTGCGCCGCAGCTGACGGAATCCGGCCGACGGACACGACGGCCGACGGACACGAAAGAACGGGCCGCGCCCGAGGAAGAGACCTCCTCGGGCGCGGCCCGTTCCGTCGTTCCGGCCGTCCGTCCCCGTCCAGGGTTCGAGTCCTGCGGTTCGGGTCCTACGGTTCGAGTCCTACGGTTCGAGTCCTACGGTTCGAGCCGGTGCGGGCCCCGGAAGAGGAACGTCGCCTCACGGATCGACGGCAGGCCCAGCGCCAGCATGAGCAGCCGGCCGAGCCCCAGACCGAACCCGCCGTGCGGCGGCGTGCCGTAGCGGAAGCAGTCGAGGTATCCGGAGAGCGGCCCGGTGTCCATGCCCTTCTCCCGGGCCTGGGCGACGAGACGGTCGTACCGGTGCTCGCGCTGGGCGCCGGTGGTGATCTCCACGCCGTTCCACAGCAGGTCGAAGGACTCGGTGACGGTCGGGTCGTCCTCGGGCCGCAGGTGGTAGAACGGCCGTACGGCGGCCGGGAACCGCGTGACGAAGACGAACTCGTGCCCGGTCTCCTCGGCGATCAGGGCGCACAGCGCGCGCTCGCCCTCGGGGTCGAGGTCCTCCTTGGCGCCCTCCCGGTCCCAGCCGGTGGCGCGGAGCCGGGCCAGCGCCTCGGCCATCGTGATCCGGGGGAACGGCAGCCCGGGGACCGTGACCGCGGTGCCGAAGTGCTCGGCGATCGCCGCACCGTGGTGTTCGGCCACGGCCGCCAGGACGCGGTGCAGCATCCGCTCCTCGAAGGCCATCACGTCCTCGACCCCGTCGATCCAGGCGATCTCGACGTCGACCCCGGTGAACTCGGTGGCGTGCCGGGAAGTGAAGGACGGCTCGGCCCGGAACACCGGCCCGATCTCGAAGACCCGGTCGATGCCGCCGGCGATGGCCATCTGCTTGTAGAACTGCGGGGACTGGGCGAGGTAGGCGGTGCGGCCGAAGTAGCCGACCTCGAACACCTCGGCGCCCGACTCGGAGGCCGTCCCCATCAGCTTCGGCGTGTGCAGCTCGGTGAAGCCCTCCTCGGCCGCCACCTCGCGCATCGCCCGCTCGACGGTCGTCTGGACGTCGAAGACCAGGTGCTGGGAGGGGCGCCGGATGTCGAGGAAGCGCCAGTCCAGGCGCTGGTCGATACCGGTCTTCTCGTCGATCGGCAGCTTCGGCTCGGCCGGTGAGACCACCTCCACCCGGGACGGGACGATCTCCAGCCCGCCGAGCTTGACCTGCGGGTTGGCGACGACCTTTCCGGTGATCTTCACGGCGGACTCGACCGTCACGCCCTCGAAGGCGGCCTCGACGGCGTCGCCCTCCCCACCGCGGAGGTGGGTGACCTGCACGAGACCGGTGTGGTCCCGGACCAGCACGAACTGGATGCGCCGCTGGAGTCGGAGCGTGTTCACCCACCCGTAGACGGTGACCGTCTCTCCGAGGTGCGCGTGGAGCTCTACGACAAGGGTGCGCGTCATGACAGGGGACCCCCTGGGGTGCGGGCGCGTTGGTCGCGCCACGTCGACGGGCGGTAAACGGCCGCCCTGGGCGCGTTCACCGTAGAGGATCAAGCCCGCGGGAGTCGCCCGGTTTTCCGCCGTGTCCGGGCGGGCGGACAGCGCCCGGCGGCCCCTCGCGAGGCGCAAGGGGCCACCGGAACGATTCGGTTGTGTCCGGCTCGGCTGTGTCCGGCTCGGCTGTGCCCGGCCGAATGCCGCGGGGCCGCCGGTGCGGCCGCGGGGCCGTCAGTGCAGCCGCGACTGCCAGTCGGCGGGGACCTTGCCGGCCGGGCCCGGGGTGGGCTGGTCGGCCGGGTGGGCGGTGGGCGGTGCCAGCGGCGGGCCCTCGTAGTACGCGCCGGTCTCCAGGTTCCAGAACCAGTCCTCGCCGGGCTCGAAGCTGACCAGGAACGGGTGGCCGGCCCCGCGGGCGTGCTTCGTCGCGTGCTGGGCCGGGGAGGAGTCGCAGCAGCCGATGTGGCCGCAGGCCGCGCAGCGCCGCAGGTGGAACCACCACCCGCCGCCGGCCAGGCACTCCGCGCAGCCCTCGCCGCTGGGCACCGCGGTGGGGTCGATCCCCGGGATCGGCTCGCCGGTCATACCTGCCTCCTCGGCTGGGCGGTCCGTCCCCACCAGCCTGGCCCGGTCGCGGTGGTGCTGCCAGTCCGGCGGGCGGCCGCGGTGGTGCTGCCGGTCCGGGGGAGGCGGCGGTGCGGGGGAGGCCGCGGTGCGGGTCGGCCGCCGTCCGGACGACCGCGGGCCGGCTTCGTCCTACGCTGGCTGGAGGGGATCTCGGGGACCCGCCGGCCACTACCCCACGGAGTCGCCATGGCCACCACGAAATGGTTCTTCGAACCCAGCCACACCGGTGCGGAGTTCCGCGCGAGACACATGATGGTCACCTACGTGCGCGGCCAGCTGAAGAACGTGCACGGCTTCCTGGAGGTCGACCCGGACGCTCCGGAGCAGGCCAGGGTCGAGGCGACCATCGACGCGACCCAGGTGTACACCGGTTCGCCCGAGCGGGACGCGCATCTGCGCAGCGCCGACTTCTTCGACGTCGAGCACCACCCGACCTGGAGCTTCGTCGGATCACAGGTCCACCAGGTGAGCGCGAGCGGCTTCGAGGTCACGGGCCGGCTCACCATCCGCGGCGTGACCCGCCCGGTCACCTTCGACGTGACCTACCTCGGGCAGTGGGACACCCCGTGGTGGGAGGACGGGCGCGACCTGGGCCCCCGGCGGCGCGCCGGATTCACCGCCAGCACCCGGATCAACCGCCAGGACTTCGGCGTGAGCTGGAACGACGTGGTGGACCGGGGCGGCACGGTGGTCGGCAACCTGGTCGACGTCGAGGTCGACGTCGAAGCGGTCCTGGAGAGCGCTCCCGGGACCGGAGACGCCGCCCCCGGGACCGGAGGTGCCGCCGCCTGACCGGACGCCCGCAACCTTTCGGCCCGCCCACCGCATCACAGTGAGTGCAGGACCACGGGAGGGGGCGGCGCCGCACACGGATCGGTCCGCATTGCGTACGGACCACCCAATTCCCCCGCATTCACTCAGTGCGTACACGACCCGCCCTGCCGGAGCCAGTCCCCCGCCTGTTGCACAGCCGTGACAACCGGGCCCGAAAAACCGTTCGGCCGGTGACTTTCACCGGTTAGCATTCCGGAATGGATTCGAACCACCCCCCGATATGGAGTTCCGCCGAGGACGCGGCCCCCCAGCCGCCCCGCAAGGCGCCGCTCCGGCTGGCCCGCTTCGGTGCGACCTTCCTGGGGGTGAGTGTGGTGTCCGGCGTGCTGCTGGCCGGCCTCGCCCTGCCCGTCGCCGGCGGCATCGGGCTGGCGGCCAAGAACACGGCGGAGGGGTTCGAGGACGTCCCCTCCGACTTCAAGACCCCGCCGCTCACCCAGGCCACCCAGATCTTCGACGCCAAGGGC
>NZ_JBIVVI010000586.1:0-5598 GCF_044757675.1 Kitasatospora sp. NPDC091257 | reverse complement strand
GGTGGAGGGCGCGGCGGGCCCGGAGGACGGCCGGACGGGGCGCGGGGACGGGACGGAGGCCTCGGGGGCCGCCTGCCTCGGCGCGAACGGGGTGGGGCGTGCCGCCGCCGGGCCGGACTCGGGGGCGGCGGTGTCCGCGCCGGTGCGCGGGAGCAGGCCGACGCCCTCGTCCTTGCGTTCCTTCAGGACGAGCCTGTTGTCGTTCCACTGGTAGAGGCTGGTGGTCCGGGCGTAGGCGCTGGTGGGCTCGAACAGCCACAGGTCGGTGCCGACGGTAGCGGCGCTGAACGCCGGCTGGACCTGCACCTGGAGGACGGGCAGCAGGTGGTCCTCGGCGAGGGCGTAGACGTGCAGCACGACCCGCCCGGGGGTGGTGACGACGGTGATCAGCTCGGGCTGCCCGTCCCCGGAGAGGTCGCGGAACTCGGGGGCGCGGACCTCGCACCCGGCGCAGGAGCCGAGCGCCTGGCGCTCCTCCGGGCCCACGTTCGGGTCCTTGGCGAGGACGGTGCGCACGTCGACCGCGGTGATGTCGTGCCCGGGGACGGTCAGGTCCGGTACGGGCTGCGGCGGCTCCTGGGTGACGCCGGCCGCGGCCGCGGAGGGCGGCGGGGAGGTGGGCAGCTTCGGCCAGAGCGGCTGGAGCACCGGCGGCGGCGTGACGGCCCGGAGCGGGCCCTGGTCGCGCAGGTCGCCGGGGGTGGCGCGGCCGAAGGCCAGGCCGGCGAGGGCGAGGACGACGACCAGGCCGGCCAGGGTGGCGAGCTGGACGGCGCCGGGCCGGCGGCGGGGTGGTGGTGTTGCTGCCACGGTCGGTGTTCGTCCTCCTGCTCTGCGGCGTCGTTCCGGTCGTCGCTCCCGTCACCGCCCGGGTGGTAGGTCGCGCGGTCGGTGGTCGGCGGTTCCGCGACGGTAGCTTCGTGCGGGTAGTCCGGGTAGTCCGGACCACGTGGGTCGTACGGCTCGTACGGTCCATGCGGTTCATGTGGTCCGTACGACCCGTCCCGGCCGTCAGGCCGGGTCCGCCAGCACGATGATGTTGTCCGTCCAGTGGCCGTCCGAGCCGATCCGCCCGCCGCAGGTGATCAGCCGGAGTGCGGGCGCGGGCGTGTCGCCGTACACCTGCTCGGTCGGGAAGTGGTCCTTGGCGGCCTGGAGCAGCGTGCGGACCTTGAAGTCCACGGTGCTGCCGTCGGCGCGCCGGATCCGGATCAGCTCGCCGGGCCGCAGTTTCGGCAGCTGCTTGAAGACCGCCGGGCCGTGCACGGTGTCGTAGTGCCCGATGAGTACGGCGGGGCCGTTCTCGCCGGGTGTGGGGCCGTTGCGGTACCAGCCGACCTCCTCGCCCCGGTCGGCCGGCGGCACCTCGACCGTGCCGTCGGGGTTCAGGCCGAGGTCGGTCACCGGTGCGTCCACCCCGACGGAGGGGACCAGCAGGCGGGTCGGCGGCGAGGACGCGTACGGCTTCGGGGCGGTGGACGTGGATGTGGACGCGGCGCCGGTCGTGGCCGGGGTGCCCGGGGCCATCGCCGGGGCGTCCGTGCCGGTCCCGGTGCCGTGCCCGGAGGTCTCGACCCGCACCACCGGGGTCTCCCGGCCAGACAGCGCGAGCGAGGTGCCGAGCACCAGGCAGAGCAGGCCCGCGGTGCCGAAGGCGGTGCGGCGCAGCGGGCCCGGAGCGGGCCGGGCGGCGCGTCGGCGGCCCCGCCGGTGGTCCTTGGCGCGACGGCGGGTGTCGGTCCCCGCCACCGGGACGGCCCCGGCGCCGCTTCCCCGCCCGGCCGGGTTCGGGGAAGCGGCGCCGGGGTGCCCGGCGGACTCGGGACCGGTGTCAGCCGCGCGCACCGGAGCGGCGGCGCAGAACGGCGAAGCCCAGGGCCGCGGCGCCGACGGCCGCGACGGTGCCGCCACCGGCGAGCATCAGGCCGGAACCCTCGGACGCGGCGGAGCCGTCACCGGCCTGCGCGGCGCCCTTGGGCACCTCGCGGACCTGCGGCTGGGCGCCACCGGGCGCGACCGGGGCGGGCGAGGCGACGCCCTTGGGGGCGGCCACGGCCGGCGAGGCGTCGGTCTTCGGGGCGGCGGACGGCGTGGGCACGGCGGTCCTCGGCGCCGCGTCGCCGTTCGGGGCGGCGACACTGGGGGCGGCCGGCTTCGGCACGCCGTCGGCCCAGGCCTGCCCGCCGCTGATGGTGGCCAGCAGCGCGGCGCCGGTCAGGGCGCAGACCGCCAGGACGCGGCGGGCGGGCGAGTGGTGGGTACGGCTCCTGCTCATGCGGGGTGTCTCCATCTGCATTGGTCGGTACCTGGGCGGCCGGCGGTCCACGGTGCGGTGCGGTGCGGTTGGCACCGCGTTCGCACCGCGCTTCGCGGGCCCCGGTGTGCTGGTGTCGCGGGACGTCCGTCGTCGGCGCCGGACGCGTACGTCCTCGTCGCGGACGCCCTCCGGCCGGCTCGATCGGTTCGGCCGGTGGCGTCGAGGACGACGGTAGGAGGGCCGTGTCGCGGTCCTCGGCCGGTCGTGTCACGGCCGCCCATCGGCTGCGTAACGGCGCGGCGCTGCCGACGTTGCGGTCGCCCGCTGCCCGCTGCCCGCTGCCCGCTGCCGCCCCGCTGCCCGCTGCCCGCTGCCCGCTGCCGCCCCGCTGCCCGCTGCCGCCCCGCTGCCGCCCCGCTGCCGCTGCCCGCTGCCGCCCCGCTGCCCGTCGCCGCCCCGCGGCTACCGCCCCGCCCGCAGCCGGCGGAGGGTCCAGCCCGGGCCGAGCGGCCGGGTGTGGGCCGTGAAGAGCTCGGCGGCCCGGCGGTAGGAGAGGCGGGCGTGGCCGGTGTACGGGCAGCGGTCGCGGGCGGGGGTGCCGGCGGGGGCGCGGCGGTCGGTGAGGAAGAGCGGGCCGGTGGCGCGGCCGGCCACCAGGAGGGGGAGCAGCCGGGCGGTGCCGGACTGCCAGTGGACGGTGGCCTGCCCGGGGCGGGTGCGGCGGCGGGGCGGGTCGAGGTGGTCGGTGTCCAGGGCGAGGACCGTCTCGATCGCGGCGCCTGACTCGTGCAGCAGGTGCCAGAGCGCCTGTTCGCGCAGCGGCGCGCGGAGGGTGAACAGGGCGTGCAGTTCCTCGGGGGTCAACGGGCCTGCGGCCGCTGTGGGTTCGGGCAGCGGGCGGGCGAGCAGGCCGGTGGTCGGGTCGCCGTCGAGCCAGCCCCTGGCCCGCCACCAGGCCACGGCCGCGCGCAGGGTGGAGAGTTCCCGGTTGAGGGTGCGCGGGTCGGTGTCGGCCGCGCGCCGGGCGGCCGCGTCGCGCAGTCGTTCGGCGGCGTCCGGGTGGTCGAGCAGTGCGAGCGGCAGGACGGGCGGCCGGGCCCGCCGCCGTTCGGGGCCGGTGGGGGAGGGCCGGTCGGCGAGCGCCCAGGCCCAGGTGTCCAGCGCGATCCGGTAGATCCGCCGGGAGCCGTCGGCGAGCCCGGAGGCGGCCAGGTAGCGCTCGACGGCGACGGCGTACTCGACCGGTGGGAGTCCTGCCGCAGTTTCTGTCACGATCGCCTTCTTCCGCAGTAAATCAATTCCGCCAAGCCGCTCGAACCCTAGTCAAGAATCGCAGTAAAGGGCAGTTCGGGGGCCACTGGAAGGCAAATTTACTGCGGCAGTTCGCTCCGCCCGGAAAATTGACTCCAAAAGGCTCAACTTTTTCGCCGGAATCCCTTGAAGCGCTCCCCGCCGGACCGCAGACTTGCTGCACATGGCAATGCAGACCGAACGGATCCCGGCCCGTAGAAGGCGACTGGGAGACCGTCTCGCCGTGCTCGGCGAGCGCGAATTCACGTGGTTCTTCATCGGATACACGACCTCCCTGATCGGCTCCTCGATGGCGCCGGTCGCGGTCGCCTTCGCGGTGCTCGACGGCGAGGGCGGCGCCGGGGGAGCCGGCGGTGGTGGCGGCACCGCCCTGGGGTGGGTGATGGCGGCCCGGATCCTCCCGGTGGTGCTGGTGCTGCTGGCCGGCGGGGTGATCGCGGACCGGCTCGGCAGCCGCCGGGTGATGCTGGGCTCGGACCTGCTGCGCGGCCTGGTCCAGGCGCTGTTCGCCGGACTGCTGGCGGCCGGGCACGCGCCGGTCTGGGCGATGGTCGTGCTGGTGGCGCTCTGGGGGGTCGGCGAGGGGCTGTTCATGCCGGCCTTCGGCGCGATCGTGCCCGATCTGGTGCGCCGCAAGGACCTGATGGCGGACGCCAACACCCTGCTGGGGCTGGCCCGTTCGGTGTCCACCGTGGTCGGCCCCGCCACCGCCGGGCTGGTCACCGCCGCCTGGGGACCGGCGACGGTGCTGCTGGCCGACGCGGTGACGTACGGCGTCGGCGCCTTCGCGCTGGCCAGGTTGCGGCTGCCGGTACGGGCGGCGGGCGGCGAGGAGTCGATGATCCGGGACGTGCGGGCCGGCTGGTCGGAGTTCGTCTCCCGCCCGTGGCTGTGGATCACCACCGCGCAGATGGGCCTGTTCAACCTGCTGGTCTGGGCCCCCTTCCTGGTGCTGGGCCCGCTGCTCTCGCAGCGGGACCTCGGCGGCGCCCGGGCCTGGGGCCTGGTGATGGGCGTGTACGGCGCCGGGGCGGTGCTGAGCGGCCTGCTGATGCTCGGCCGGGCGCCCGCCCGTCCGCTCGCGGTGGCGTCCGCGGCGGCGCTGGCCTGGGCGCTGCCCTCCGGGGCGCTCGCGGCCGGGGCGGGGCTGCCCTGGGTGGCCGCCGGCGCGCTGGTGGCCGGGGCCGGCTCGGCGGTCTGCGGGACGCTCTACAACACCACCCTGCAGAAGTGGGTGCCGGTGGAGCTGCTCGGCCGGATGACGGCCTTCGGCGTCCTGGGCGCCTTCGCCCTCGGCCCGCTCGGACTGGCGGCGGCCGGTCCGCTGGCGGGCCGGTTCGGCGCGGACACCGTGCTGCTCGTCGGGGCGGTCTGGCAACTGGTGGCCGGGGCCGTAGTGTTGGCCGTACCGGCGGTACGGAACCGCCGCTGGGAGGAGGGCCCGGACAGCTGACCAACCCCTCGGACGGCTTCGGGGCGCACCCCCGGCCCATCGCGCACCGCGCCCGGCCGGCCCCGGAGCGCAACCGGCTGCCCCTCCCGCGCACGTAGGCCTCCGCGGCGGGCGGGGCGGCCGACCCGGTCGTACGGTGGAGGACGGGGGAGACGGAGGAGGTCGATCATGCCCGGCTCGCTCACCATCAGCCATCACGGGACCGCGGTCACCCTGGACCACGCGGACGCGGAGCGGCTCGCCACCGTACTGGCGGACCTGGCGTACCTGCTGGAGATCCCGGGGTCGAACCGGCTCAGTGACGACCAGCTGGCCGTGCTCTGCGAGGGACGGTCCCCGGACCGCGCCGATCTGGTGCACTGGTGCGCTTCGCTCGCCCGCGGGCTGAAGGCGCAGCTCTGACCGGAGCCGCCCGTGCCGCAGGCGGGCCGTCGTACGGCGGACCGCCGCGCGACGGTCCGCCACCCCGGCACCCGCCGCGCGACGGCTTGCCGCGCGACCGCCCGGCGCGCGCCCGCCCGCCGTACGATGGCGCGCGGGGCGGGGACGCCCCCCGGGTACCGGGGTGGCCGGCGGC
>NZ_JBIVVI010000585.1:0-5604 GCF_044757675.1 Kitasatospora sp. NPDC091257 | reverse complement strand
GATCGGACGGGCGCGGGGGCCGGACGCGGCACCGCGCCCGTACCCCCGGCCGACTCCGTAACGTCCCCCGTTACGGGAGCCTTGGTCATCCGTCAGTTCACCCCGGCGGCGTGCTGGAGGACCGGCAGGGTCACCGCGCCGGCCAGGACCCGGCCGTCGTCGGTGAGCAGGACGTTGAGCACCTTGGTGCTCACCAGGGTGCCGCCGGCGACCGGCTTGCCGAGCGACTTCACCATCGCCTGCGGGTTCAGCGACTGCGCCGCCCCGTTCCCGCGGCCGCCGTGCTTGCCGCCCTTGGCGTCGCCCTTCGGCGCCCCGTCCACCGCGTCGGGCAGCCGGGTGGAGACGACCGTCGTCCAGCCCTCGCCGATCACGTCGACGCCCTCGGGCGCCCCGGTGCCCCGGTGCTCCCGGGCGTCGCCCGGCGCGCCCTTGGCCACGTCCCCGGCCTTCTGCTCCGTCACCATGGCGCCCTTGGGGGCGGAGAAGTCGAAGGTCTTGTCGGCCGGCTTGGCGAAGGACACCTGGGTGAAGCGGACGTTCAGCACGGTGCTGCCGTCGACGGACTTCACCGCCACCGCCAGCGGCACCCCGTTGTCGGCGGCCACCGCGATCCGGACCTCGGCCAGCGTCGAGCCGGACTGGGTGGGCTTCACGCTCAACTCGTAGGCGTTCTGCCCGGCCACCTTGGCCGTCCCGGCGACGGTCACCGAGGTGGTGCCGGCGCTCCCGGTCAGGAACTGCCTGGCGGCCTCCTGCGGGGTGGTCGGCAGCTCGGACAGCGGCGCCTTGCCGTGCTGCTCGGCGGCGGCCGCCCGCCCGGTCATGTGCACCGCGGAGTTGGACGAGCTGTCCCAGGCCCAGGCCTGGTCGCCGTTGCGGACCAGGGTGTAGCCGGCCATGTTCTCCAGCACGTCCACCCGCTGGCGGTCCGGGCCGTCCACCGCGACCCGCAGCGTCTGGTCCCCGCCGAGCAGGCCGAGCAGCTTGGACTGCGGGTCCGCGGCGGAGCCCCGGCCGTCACCGCCGTGCCCGCCGACCGCCCCGCCGAGGCCGCCGGCCGCGCCGAGCAGCTGGCCGGGCACCCCGAGGTCGGTGCTGATCGACACCGTCCCGGACAGCGTCTGGGCCTCCGACCCGAGCACCTTGGCGACCAGCTGCTCCGACGTCAGCGTCGGCAGGTCGGGCGCGCCGTCGGCGGCCAGCGCCGGGACCAGCCCCACCCCTGCGGCGATCACCGCGACCACCGCCACCGGCACCCCGGCGCGCATCAGGACGCGTCGCCGGGAGCGGTACGGCGCACCGCCGTCCAGATCGTCCCCCGCCGCCTTCTCGTTGGTCATGGCGTCCTCAACTCCTCCGCGAACACGTGTGATTGGCCTTGCCCGTCCATTAGAGGCCGCCGCGGCGCCGCCGTCATCGCCCTGTGGGGCCAGATCGGGTTGACCTTCTTGGGTACGCCGACCCTGAGACGGCCTCAGGGTTGTCTCCACCCGCGGTACCACCGCCTGGCGTAGGGTCGCGCCATGGACGGAACCGCCATGGACGCCAGCACCCCGCCGACCGAGAACGCGATGCGCCGAGCCCTGCGCCGCGCCCGGGACGGCGTCGCCCTCGACACGACCGAGGCCGCCGTGCTGCTCCAGGCCAGAGGCGACGACCTGCTGGACCTCTGTACGAGTGCCGCCAGGGTCCGGGACGCGGGCCTCGAAGCCGCCGGCCGTCCCGGCGTCATCACCTACTCCAAGAGCGTCTTCATCCCGCTCACCCGGCTCTGCCGCGACAAGTGCCACTACTGCACCTTCGTCACCGTCCCCGGCCGGCTGCGCCGGGAGGGCCACGGGATGTACATGTCCCCGGACGAGGTGCTGGACGTGGCTCGCCGGGGCGCCGAACTCGGCTGCAAGGAAGCCCTGATCACGCTCGGCGACAAGCCCGAGGACCGCTGGCCGGAGGCCCGCGAGTGGCTGGACGCGCACGGCTACGACGACACCATCGCCTATGTGCGCGCCATGTCGATCCGCATCCTGGAGGAGACCGGCCTGCTGCCGCACCTCAACCCCGGGGTGCTGAGCTGGACGGACTTCCAGCGGCTCAAGCCCGTCTCCGCCTCCATGGGCATGATGCTGGAGACCACCGCCACCCGGCTGTGGAGCGAGCCCGGCGGCCCGCACCACGGTTCCCCGGACAAGGAGCCGGCCGTCCGGCTGCGGGTGCTGGAGGACGCCGGGCGCAGCTCCGTCCCGTTCACCAGCGGCCTGCTGATCGGCATCGGCGAGACGTACCAGGAGCGCGCCGAGTCGCTGTTCGCGCTGCGCAAGGTCTCCCGCGCCTACCACGGCGTCCAGGAACTGATCCTGCAGAACTTCCGGGCCAAGCCGGACACCGCGATGCGCGGCATGCCGGACGCCGAACTGGACGAACTGGTGGCCACGGTGGCGGTGGCCCGGCACCTGATGGGCCCGGCCGCCTGCCTCCAGGCCCCGCCCAACCTGGTGGACGGCGAGTACGAGCGGCTGATCGCGGCCGGCATCGACGACTGGGGCGGGGTCTCCCCGCTCACCCCGGACCACGTCAACCCCGAGCGCCCCTGGCCGCAGATCGAGCGGCTGGCCGAGCGCTCGGCGGCGGCCGGCTTCGAACTGCGCGAGCGCCTCGCCGTCTACCCCGAGTACGTGCGCCGCGGCGAACCGTGGCTGGACCCGCGGGTGCTGCCGCACGTCCGCGCCCTGGCCGACCCGGCCACCGGCCTGGCCGACCCGGACGCGGTGGTCCGCGGCCTGCCCTGGCAGGAGCCCGAGGACCTGCCGGTGTCGTACGGCCGCACCGACCTGCACGCCACCATCGACACCGAGGGCCGCACCGGCGACCGCCGGGCCGACTTCGAGGACGTGTACGGCGACTGGGAGGTGCTGCGCGAGCAGGTGCTCGCGAAGGGCGCGCCCGAGCGCCTCGCCGGAGACCTGCGGGAGGCCCTCGCGGTGGCCGCCGACGACCCGACCGGACTGACCGACGACCAGGCGCTGGCCCTGTTCCACGCGGACGGTCCGGCCCTGGATGCGCTCTGCCGGATCGCCGACGACGTCCGCCGCGACACGGTCGGGGAGGACGTCACCTACTGCGTCACCCGGAACATCAACTTCACCAACGTCTGCTACACCGGCTGCCGCTTCTGCGCCTTCGCCCAGCGCCGCACCGACGCGGACGCCTACACCCTCTCCCTGGAGCAGGTCGCCGACCGGGCCGCGCAGGCCTGGGAGGTGGGCGCCACCGAGGTCTGCATGCAGGGCGGCATCCACCCGGACCTGCCCGGCACCGCCTACTTCGACATCGCCCGCGCGGTGAAGGAGCGGGTGCCCGGCATCCACGTGCACGCCTTCTCGCCCATGGAGGTCGTCAACGGCGCGACCCGCACCGGGCTGTCGATCCGGGACTGGCTGCAGCGGGCCAAGGAGTCGGGCCTGGACAGCATCCCCGGCACCGCCGCCGAGATCCTGGACGACGAGGTCCGCTGGGTGCTCACCAAGGGCAAGCTGCCGGCCGCCACCTGGGTCGAGGTGGTCACCACCGCGCACGAACTGGGCCTGCGCTCCTCGTCCACGATGATGTACGGGCACGTGGACACCCCGAAGCACTGGCTCGGCCACCTGCGGCTGCTCGCCGGGATCCAGCAACGGACGGGCGGCTTCACCGAGTTCGTGACCCTGCCGTTCATCCACACCAACGCGCCCGTCTACCTGGCCGGCATCGCCCGGCCCGGCCCGAGCGCCCGGGACAACCGCGCGGTGGTCGCGATGGCCCGGCTGCTGCTGCACCCGCACATCCCCAACATCCAGACCAGCTGGGTCAAGCTGGGCGCCGAGGGCGCGGCCGAGATGCTCCGCTCGGGCGCCAACGACCTCGGCGGCACGCTGATGGAGGAGACCATCTCGCGGATGGCCGGCTCGGCGTACGGCAGCTACAAGTCGGTGCGCGACCTCCAGGCGATCGCCGAGGCCGCGGGCCGCCCGCACCGCCAGCGCACCACCACCTACGGCGAGGTGCCGGCCGAGCGGCGGGCCGCGGCGCTGGCCTCGGACGGGCACCTGCCGGAGCTGCTGCCGGTGCTGGACTGAGACCCGTGCCGTCCCGGCCGCCGCCCGCACGGCGGCCGGGACGGGGGCACCGAACTCCCGGGGAGGGGCCGATTCGATCGGCTCTTCGAATACAGTGCCAGGGCGCGCTCCCGGCCGAGCGACGCGCGGACCCCACACCCGAGGAAAGGCGCCCCGTCGTGATGCCACTGTGGTCACGCGCCCAGCAGCAGGACTACCGCAGCCGGGTGCGGGGCTGTCTGCTCGGCGGTGCCGTCGGGGACGCGCTCGGCGCCGGCGTCGAGTTCGAGTCGCTGGAGAAGATCCGGGCCCAGCACGGCCCGCAGGGCGTCACCGGCTACGTCCCCGCGTACGGGCGCACCGGCGCCGTCACCGACGACACCCAGCTCAGCCTCTTCACCGTCGACGGGCTGATCCGCGCCCACATCCGGCGCGACACCGGCAGCTGGCACCCGCCCACCGACCTCCACCTGGCCTACCTGCGCTGGGCCGCCACCCAGCGCGACTGGGGCCCCGACGAGCGCCGCCCCGACCTCGGCTGGCTCGGCCGCGAGGAGTGGCTCTACGCCCAGCGCGCCCCCGGACAGGGCTGCCTGTCGGGCCTCAGCGGGGCCCACGCCGAGCGGCTCGGCACCCTGGAGGTCCCCAAGAACCCGCACTCCAAGGCCTGCGGCACGGTGGTGCGGGCGGCGCCCTTCGGGCTGCTCACCACCTGGGAGCCGGGCCTGGTGTTCCAACTCGCGGTGGAGTGCTCGGTGCTCACCCACGGCCACCCCACCGGATACCTCGCGGCGGGCGCGTTCGCGGTGATCGTCCAGTCCGTCGCCCGCGGCGGCACCCTGGAGGAGGGCGTCCACCTGGCGCTCGCCCTGCTCTCCGAGCGGCCGGCGCACGAGGAGACCACCGCCGCGCTGCGGGCCGCCCTGGACGCGGTGCGGGCCGGCGAGCCGTCCGCCGACCGGGTCGAGGCGCTGGGGGAGGGCTGGGTGGCCGAGGAGGCGCTGGCGATCGGCGTCTACTGCGCCCTGGTCGCCCACGACGTGCGCTCGGGCCTGCTGCTCGCGGTCAACCACTCCGGGGACAGCGACTCCACCGGCGCGATCTGCGGCAACCTGCTCGGGGCGCTGCACGGAGACACCGCGCTGCCGCCGGGCCTGCTGGCCGGGCTGGAAGGGCGCGGGGCGATCCTCGAACTCGCCGACGACTTCGTGCTGGAGCTGGTGCACGGCACCGAACTGCACGACCGGCGGACCCCGGATGGCGCCAACTGGGCCACCCGCTACCCGGTGACGGGCTGAGCGACCCGGGACCCCGGAACGGGAGTTGCCCGTAGCGCGGGCCGCCGCCGGGGGGCGACGGCCGCCGCTACGGGCAACTGGTCCGAGTGCGGAACCGGGCGGGAGGGTCAGTCCGGGAGGCCGCCGAAGGCGCCGTCCCCCACCGCCGAGGCGAAGGCGTTCCAGGCATCGGCCGAGAAGCGCAGCTGGGGCCCCCGGGGGTCCTTGGAGTC
>NZ_JBIVVI010000584.1:0-5606 GCF_044757675.1 Kitasatospora sp. NPDC091257 | reverse complement strand
GCGGTGCCGGGGGCCGCATCGGTCATGGGGGAACTCCTGCCGCTGGGATCTGCTGGGGGGATGTGCCGCCTGTGATCGTACGACCGTCCTACTCATAGGTAGCAGCCGCGGCCGAACCGGCGCGGCGTCCTTTTTGTCGGTGCCGGGCCATAGGATCGGTGGCCGGTAGTGGAATCGGCAGGAACGGACGTTGACGTGGCTACGCAGAGTACGGACAAGGGCGCGACGGGTGGCGGCGGGGCCGGCCCGCGGCCCCGGCTGATGCTGCTCGACGGGCACTCGATGGCCTACCGGGCCTTCTACGCCCTGCCCGTGGAGAACTTCAACACCTCCACCGGCCAGCCCACCAACGCGGTCTACGGCTTCGCCTCGATGCTCGCCAACACCGTCCGGGACGAGCAGCCCACCCACCTCGCCGTCGCCTTCGACCTCTCCCGGCAGACCTTCCGCTCCGTCGAGTTCCCCGACTACAAGGCCAACCGCGCCAAGACGCCGGACGAGTTCCGCAGCCAGGTCGGCCTGATCGGCGAACTGCTCGACGCCATGCACGTCCCCCGGCTGACGGCCGAGGGCTTCGAGGCCGACGACATCATCGCCACCCTGGCCACCGCCGCCGAGGCGGCCGGCTACGACGTCGACATCGTCACCGGCGACCGCGACTCGCTCCAGCTGGTCACCGACCACGTCACCGTGCTCTACCCGACCAAGGGCGTCTCCGAGCTCACCCGCTACACCCCGGAGAAGGTCGCCGAGAAGTACGGCGTCACCCCGCGCCAGTACCCGGACCTCGCCGCGCTGCGCGGCGACCCGTCCGACAACCTCCCCGGCATCCCCGGCGTCGGCGAGAAGACCGCCGCCAAGTGGGTCAACCAGTTCGGCTCCTTCGACGAACTCGTCGCCCGCGCCGACGAGGTCAAGGGCAAGATCGGCGAGAAGCTGCGCGACCACCTCGACTCGGTCAAGCGCAACCGGGTGCTCACCGAGCTGGTCCGCGACGTCGAACTCCCGCTCGGCGTCACCGACCTGGACCGCAAGCCCTTCGACAAGGACGCCGTCGGCACCCTGATGGAGTCGCTGGAGTTCCGCAACGCCAACTTCCGCGACCGCGTCTTCGGCATCGACCCGACCACCGGCTCGGACACCGCCGAAGCCGAGCTCGCCCCCGGCGTCGAGGTGGACGGCGAACTCCTCACCGACCCCGGCACCCTGGCCGCCTGGCTCGCCGAGCACGCCTCCGACGGCAAGACCACCGTCGCGCTCGCCGCCGTCTACCAGTGGGCGCTCGGCGCCGGCGAGGTCACCGAAGTGGCGCTCGCCGCCGGGGAGACGGCCGCCTGGTTCGACCCGGCGCTGCTCGCCGAGGAGGACGAGCGGGCCTTCGCCGCCTGGCTCGCCGACGCCGGCGCCCCCAAGGCCCTGCACATCGCCAAGCAGGTCATGCGCGCCTTCGCCGAGCGCGGCTGGACCATCGAGGGCGTCGTCGCCGACACCGCGCTCGCCGCCTACCTGGAGAAGCCCGGCCGCCGCACCTTCACCCTGGAGGTGCTCGCCGAGGAGTACCTGGCGCGCTCGCTCACCCCGGCCCCCGCCACCGAGAGCGGCCAACTCTCCTTCGACGCACCGGAGGAGGACGAGACGGCCGCCGCCCGGTCGCTGATGCTCCAGGCCCGCGCCGTACTCGACCTCGCCACGCTCTTCGACACCCGCCTCGGCGAGGTCGGCGCCGCCGAGCTGATGCACGACATGGAACTGCCCATCGCCGCCCTGCTGGCCCGGATGGAGCGCTACGGCATCGCCGCCGACCGCGAGTGGCTCACCGGCCTGGAGGCCCAGTTCGCCGCCGAGATCCAGCGCGTGGTGGAGGAGGCGCACGCCGCCGCCGGGCACGAGTTCAACCTCGGCTCGCCCAAGCAGCTCCAGGAGATCCTCTTCGGCGAGCTCGCACTCCCCAAGACCAAGAAGATCAAGACCGGCTACACCACCGACGCCGACGCGCTCACCTGGCTGGCCACCCAGACCGACAACGAACTGCCGGTCGTCCTGCTGCGCCACCGCGACCAGGCCAAGCTGCGCACCACCGTCGAGGGCCTGCTCAAGACCGTCTCGCCCAAGGGCCGGATCCACACCACCTTCAACCAGATGGTCGCCGCCACCGGCCGACTCTCCTCGCAGGACCCGAACCTGCAGAACATCCCGGTCCGCACCGAGGAGGGCCGGGCGATCCGCCGCGCCTTCGTCGTCGGCGAGGGCTACGAGTCGCTGCTCACCGCCGACTACTCCCAGATCGAACTGCGGATCATGGCCCACCTGTCCGAGGACGAGGCGCTGCTGGAGGCCTTCGCCTCCGGCGAGGACCTCCACACCACCGTCGCCTCCCAGGTCTTCGAGGTGCCGCGCGCCGCGGTGGACGCCGAGATGCGCCGCAAGATCAAGGCCATGTCCTACGGCCTGGCGTACGGACTCTCCGCGTACGGGCTCTCGCAGCAGCTCGGCATCAAGCCCGCCGAGGCCCAGGGCCTGATGGACACCTACTTCGAGCGCTTCGGCGGCGTGCGGGACTACCTGCGCCGGGTCGTCGACGAGGCCCGGGCGACGGGCTACACCGAGACCCTGCTCGGCCGCCGCCGCTACCTGCCGGACCTCAACAGCGACAACCGCCAGCGCCGCGAGATGGCCGAGCGGATGGCCCTCAACGCCCCGATCCAGGGCTCGGCCGCCGACATCGTCAAGATCGCCATGCTCCGGGTGGACGAAGCGCTGCGTACGGCCGGCCTCACCTCCCGGATGCTGCTCCAGGTGCACGACGAAATCGTGCTGGAGCTGGCCCCGGGCGAGCGCGAGCAGGTCGAGGCCGTCGTCCGCGAGCAGATGGCGGGCGCCTACCCGCTGCGTGCCCCGCTGGACGTCTCGGTCGGCGTCGGCCCCAACTGGGAGGCCGCCGCGCACTGACGGCACCGCTGCCGCACGGGCCCGGGCACGCGAGTGTCCGGGCCCGCCGCTACGATCCTGCCGGTCCGGCGCGCAGTGGGCGCGGTGGGCGCGACGGCGACCGCCGAGGAATCGGACCCGCAGGGCAAGTGCTTCCACGACTCGGCCGGCCGGATCATCACCTGCGGGCCCGTCCAGACCGGTATCCCGATCCTGCGCCCGGGGCAGACGATGGGCACCCCCACCCCGGGCCGGCCGAACCACACCCACTGACGCGAAGCAGCCGACCGCTCGGCTGTTCCGACACGTCACTGATCGAACCGGGCCGTTCTTCAGCCGGCCGAGACCTGGAGCTTGTAGTCCACGGAGACGGCAAAGGATCCCGACGAGCCTCTGATGCTCAGTGTGTGGTTGCCGGGGGCCAGCGGTTCCACTTGTACCCAGAGTCCGCAGGCCTGGGTTCGGAACCGCCCCCCGTCCCGGGTGAGCGGATTGCCGGCCACCGCACTGATCTGCACGGCTGTGGCCTCGTACCGATCGGGTTCCAGCGCTTGGCCGTCGAGGACGGCGCTCCCCTGTGCCGTGGCCATGAAGGCGTTGCAGTCGTCCGTTTCGCCGAAGAGGTTCACCAGGGGGAAAGCCACCGGCCGTGCCGCGGGCACTGTGCACGAACGCGTCACGGCCCCGCCGAAGGTGCCGGCCAGGAACCAGACGCCGCCCTTCTGTCCCCGGGCGCACAGGTGGCCGTCCGGATCCGAGACCGGGTTCGAGTCGCTGGTGCTCGAAGCCGCCCAGCTCCACCAGCGACCTTGGAGCTCGGCGGCGTTCAGCTTGGCCCGCGCGCCACTCCCGTGCGCCGCGAGCGGGACAGGCGTGCTGGAGCACGCGCTGACCAGAGCCAGTGCTCCGATCAGCAAGGTTGTGGATCTTCTGAGATGCATGGGCGAAGAGTAGGGGGCCGTGACTCCTCCTGGCGCCGGGCAGGCACTCGGCGCTTCCGGTACCACCGCACTGCGTACGGGGCAGAGGCGTGGCAGCCGTCATCGACAAAGTGGCCTGGATCCACACCGAGGGCCGGGAGGGGAACCGGGCAGGGTGCTCGGCAGGTCGGCCGTGACCAGCTCGGCAGCGCGCGCGGGGTCGCCGTCCGCGCGGGCGAGCAGCGCCTCGATGTCGTAGCTCGACGACCCGAAGGCGGCGTCGAGGCCGAGGGAGCGGCCCCAGCCGAAGCGTTCCATGGAGACGGCGGCGCCCAGGTCGGGGCGGAGCCGGTCGAGCGTGCAGACCAGCTCCCAGGCGAAGGCGTCCAGGCGGGCCCGCCGAGCCGGGTTGCAGGCGTTCACGGCATCGGTGACCCAGTCCTCGCCGGGCTCGTACTCCGGGAGGGCCGGCAGCGGTTCGAGGACGTCCGCGATCGGCGCCGCGCTGAACGTGAGGAGGTGCGCGTCCTCGGGGTTGCCGAGCAGTTCGGCCAGGAGCGGGACGGCGCGGGGGTCGTGCCGACTGGCCAGTCCGCGGATCGCCTCCGTACGGGCGTCGGCGTGCTCGTCGGCCGTCCGCTCCCAGAGCGCGGCCCGGATCGCGGGGCTGTCCACCTCGGACTGGACGCCGAGGGTGAACGTCGCCCAGTTGCGGACCTCCGGGTCCGGGTCCTGGCTCAGCCCGATGAGGGTGCGGATGTCCGGCCCGTCCGGTAGGCCGGTGAGGACCTCCGCGAACGAGCGGGCCACCCCCTCGCGGACCTCGGCGTCGGGATGCCCGGCGAGGGTGACGAGGACGGGGACGGCGCGCGGGTCGTGCGTCTGCTCGATCGCGCGCGCCAGGGACCGCAGTACGTCGGCCTCGGTCTCCCGCTGCGCGAGGGCGACCAGCGCGGTGGCCGTCCCGACGCGGACCGCCTCGTGGTGATAGCAGGCGTCGCGCAGCAGGTCGCAGCCCGCCCCGCGCTCGATCGGATCGGCCGAACCGATCAGCTCCAGGCCGAGCGGCAGCGCCGCCCTGTCGGCGGCCGCCTGCCACAGCAGCGATACGTACTCGGCCCAGCCGTCATGGTCGTCCGGGTCGTCCGAAGCGGCGATGGCGCGCGCCGCCACCAGTGCCCGCGTGACCAGCTCCGCCACGGTGTCCGTTTCCATGCGGGCATTCTGGTGCACCCACCGCGAGTGCGCGCGGGAATTGTCGGCCCGACCGCGCCTCCGGTCCACGCGCGCGTCGACAACCCCGGACGAGATCGGACCCGACCGAGAGCCCGACTTGCCCACAGGCCAAGGGGATCGAGCGCAACTTCTTCGCTGCGCCCGGCGCGGTGGCAGCCAGGATCCGGTGCCGGCGCTCGCCCGCGGGCTGGTTCACGAGCCCGTCGACGATCGGGGTGGAACCGGCCGAGGCGAGGTACGCCGAGTTGGCGTCCATGGTGCAGCCGGCGAAGAACATCGGCAGGTCGAGCCACTCGTCCAGGGGCGCATGGTTGAAGCGGCAGGACGTCGAAGCTCGCCGGTCTTCCGCGCGGCGGGGCGGTGGGGGTGCGCAGGAAGTCGGTGGGGCCGACTTCCTGCGCAGCAAGGGGTGTTGGTCAGGTTCGGGTGGCTTGGGTGCGGCAGTGGGTGAGGGCGTATTTGATGCGGGTGTCGGGGTTGGGGGTGGTGGTGAGGAGTTCGCCGGCGGTGACGAGGGTGGTC
>NZ_JBIVVI010000583.1:0-5607 GCF_044757675.1 Kitasatospora sp. NPDC091257 | reverse complement strand
CCACCCCTCCGGCCAGCCCCACCCGCCGCACGGCCAACTGCCCGAGACCGGTGCCGGAAACCTGACCCTCATCGGCACGGCGGGAGCACTCCTGCTCGCCGCGGGCGTCCCCGTGCTCCTCACCGCCAACCGCAGACGCCGCCCGCAGGCCGGCAGCGCGGACCAGGGCAGCCAGCCCATGGAGTGACACAGCGACGCCGCACGACCCACGGCACCGACCCGCGCAGAGCGCGCGGGCCGGTGCCGTGTGCCGGGGCTCGCACAACCGGCGGTCACCCTCGCCGAGGTCACCGCCCCTCGGCGATGACCTCCAGGGCCGGGCGGGGCTCGCGGCCGAGCAGTGCCGCGAGATCGCCCGGCCCGCCCGGGCCGGCTAGGAAGCCGTGGGCGATCGCCGAGTAGGTGCCGACCACCATCGGCACCTGGAAGTCCCGCGCGTCCGAGGCCGCCGCCGCGGCCCGGGCCTCGGTCAGCCGTCCCGGGCGGTACTCGGCGCCGAGCGCCTCGGCCACCTCCGCGCCGCCCACCGCCCGCTCCCCCACCAGCTCGTAGGTGCGGCCCGCGTGCCCGGCGGGCGCCAGGGCGACGTTCACCGCCACCTCCGCGAGGTCCGCCCGGGCCACCGCCGCGAGCTTCCCGTCCCCGAGCGGAGCGCCGATCACCCCGTCCGGGCCGGGCGCGGTGATCGCCCCCAGCAACTCGGCGTACAGGCCGTTGCGCAGCACCGTCCAGCGCAGGGTGGCGGACGCGCGCAGTCGCCGCTCCGTCCAGCGGTGCGCGAGGGCGTAGGGCAGGTGGTCGCCGTCGCCGGAGAGGCTGGTGTAGACGAGGTGCTCGACGCCCGCCTGCTCCGCCGCCTCGATCGCGGCGCCGTGCCGGGCGATCACCACGTCGTCCTCGGCGGCGCCGGCCGAAATCAGCAGCAGGGTCCGCACCCCGGCGAAGGCCTCCGCCAGGGTGTCCGGCCGGTCGAAGTCCACCAGCCGGGCCGGGACGCCGTGCGGCACCTCCCCGGGCGTGCGCGAGCCGGCGACGACGTCCTCCCGGCCGGCGAGCCGCGCCAGGACGAGAGCGCCCAGGCCTCCGTTGACTCCGGTGACGAGCAGCATGGGGTTCCTCCAGGGGTGATCGGTCGTCGGCTGCACGACCATCCTCGATAGCCTGGGCGTCCGGCGTAAGGAGGCACATTCATGTCAGCAGGGCACACCGCGGTAACCACGTCCCGTCCGGTGGTCTGGTGCGAGGACGGCGTGGACTGCGGGATCCGCGACCTGCTGGACCGCCTGGGCGACAAGTGGTCGGTCCTCACCGTCGTCGAACTCGCGCAGGGTGTAAGGCGGTTCCGCGAACTGCAGCGCGCCCTGCCGGGCATCTCGCAGCGGATGCTCACCCTGACCGTGCGTCGCCTGGAGCGCGACGGACTGGTCTCGCGGACCGTCCACCCGACCGTCCCGCCGCAGGTGGAGTACGAGCTGACGCGGCTCGGGCACAGCCTGACCCACCTGGTGCGGGCGATGGCGGACTGGTCGTACGGCCACCACGACGCGATCGTCGACTCCCGGCGGCGGTGGGACGAGGCCAACCCCGGCTCGGAGATCCGCTAGGAGTCGGGTCTCACCCGGTGACCTCGACGGTGACTTCGTAGCCGCGCTGCTCGGGCGGGCAGTTGAGGGCCTCGCCGCAGCTGGTGCGGGTCGCGGTGAGGCGGGCGGTGCCGGGGGCGCGGGCGGTGAAGGAGGCGGTGGCGGTGCCGCAGCCGCCGCCGGGGCGGCAGGACGGGGACGGGGCGGTGGCCGGGGAGCCTGCCGGGGTGAGGACGTCGGGGGCGGAACTGGTCGCGGCGGACCAGTAGGTGCTGTGGAGGGCGAGCGTGACGGTCGTGCCGACGGTGGCCTTCAGGGTGGTGCGGTCGGCGTGCTCGTCCACCGTGACCGTCGCCGGGCTCGGCGCGGTCGACGCGGCGGCGGGCGTCGACGGGCCCGTTCCGGTGGAGGCGCAGCCGGCCAGGGTGAGCAGGGCGGCGGCGAGTACCGGGGCGGCGGATCTTCTCGGGTTCACGGTGGTTCCTCCTGCTGGTGTTCCGGGGGGACCGGTTCGACGCCCCGGCGGCCGGTTCGGATCCCGCCGGACGGCGCTCGGACCGGAAACGGCACCGGGGCGGGCGCTGGGCCCACCCCGGTGCGTTCGGCGCGGCGATGGTCAGGAGACGGTCACGTCGTCGTAGTAGGTGTAGGTCGGGTCACCCGGGTAGTTGTCGTCGTGGTTGCTCAGGGTGAGGGTGTAGGAGTGGCCCGGGGTGACGGTCGCCGTCCTGTTGGTCCAGGTACCGGTGGTGGTGCAGGTCTTGGCCAGGACCGTGGTGGTGGTGCCGGTGGTGTTGTCCTTCAGGGTGGCGGTGGCCCAGTCGTAGGTGACGGTGTCGTCACAGGTGTTGCTGTACCAGAAGGACAGCTTGCTGGTGCCGGTCGGCGCGGTGAAGGTCTGGGCGATCGAGGAGTCCCCGGTCGGGCCGGTGGAGCCGACCATGGCGCCGTAGCCGCCGCTGTGGGCGGCGGAGGCGGTGGCGGAGGTGCTGCCGGCGGTGGTCCAGCCGGTCAGGCCGCCGGTCTCCAGTCCGCCGTTGGTGACGGCGTTGCCGCCGCCCCCGCCGGTGGACTCGGTCCAGGTGAAGGTGGTGCTGCCGGCGGCGCCGGTGGTGTCGGTGGCGGTGACCGTGACGCTGGAGGTGCCGGCGGCGGTCGGGGTGCCGGAGATCAGGCCGGTCGAGGGGTTGATCGACAGGCCGGCCGGCAGGCCGGTGGCCGAGTAGCCCAGCGTCTGGCCGGTGGCCGAGTCGGTGGCGTTGATCTGCAGGCTGACCGCGGTGCCGACGGTGCCGCTCTGGTTGCCCGGGTTGGTGACGGTGACCGTGTTGCCGTGGGTCAGGATGGCGTGCGAGATCGCACAGGAGTTGGTGTCGTTGGACCAGCTGGCCTGCTCGGCGTAGCTGCCGAATGCCCCGAAGGAGATGTTGGCGGCGCCGCCGGTGCTGCCGGGCTGGATCCAGGCGCACTCGTCGGAGTTCTCCTGGCCGTTGTAGCTGCTGCCGGAGACGTGGTTGGTCCAGCCTCCGGCCGGGTTCTGGTCGGACATCATCTCGTGCCACTCGTGGCCGAGGGTCATCGTCCAGCCGTCCAGCGTGCCGGGCGAGTTGACGAAGCCGACGCCGCAGTTGGAGCCCGCGTCGATGTTGTACGGCTGGTTGGAGAAGGCGATGTCGCCGTAGGGCGAGCTCGCCGCACCGCCGGTGAGGGTGGTGTCACCGTTCCAGTCGTGCCAGGCGCAGTACCCGGTGGTCGGGTTCTGGTAGTCGTCCGGGTTGGTGCCGTGCGGCGACAGGACGATGTAGTACGCGTCCCGGTTGGCGGCGGCGGTGGTGTTGCCGAAGTGTCCGGCGGCCTTGACGGCCTCCTGGGCGAGCTGGTTGCCGCTGGCCTGGCTCGGCGAGGCGGCCCCGTTGTCGTACCAGACGCCGGACAGGACGCCGCCGCTCTGGTACGGGATGAAGTTGGCGTTGGACGGGCAGCTCACGGCACCGGTGGCGACGGTGGGGCCGTCGCACCACTGGGTCAGGTCGGCCGACCAGGTCTCGCCGTTGGTGCCGATGCCCTTGAACATCTGCTGGGTGGCACCGGCGGCACCGGCCGAGTCGTTGGAGAACTTCGCGTTGCCGCTGGCGTCGGTGGTCTGGGTGCCCCACTGGTTGCCGTAGAACACCAGGTAGACCTTGGAGTGCCCGCTCTGCACGCCGATGCCGTCGACGCCGCCGCCGTACGACAGCGTCTGCTGACCGGTCGCCGCGGCCTGGTCGTGGGCGGCGAGCCACTTCTTGTAGTTCTCGTGCTGGGACATGCCGGGGACCGCGCCGTGCCGGTAGGGGTGGCCGTTCTGCGGGCTCCAGGGGTTGAACTCGTTGGTGGTGCTGCCCTGCGAGCCGGAGATGTCCTGCGCGGAGGCCGGACCGGCCGCGCCGGCCAAGCCGGCGGCGGCGAGCGCGAGCGACGCTATTCCGGTGAGCGCCGCGTACCTCGCGCGTCCGGTCCTGGGGGAGTGACCCATGGGTGAGGGTGCCTCTCTTCTGCCGATCGTCCGCGGCCTCGGGGACCGGGAACGATCCCTTTGTGGGGGAAGGGCCGGCGGCGGATTCCGTCGGGTCGGGTTCCGGTCGAATTCATTCGCACACCCGGAATTGACTGCCCGTCGGCCTTTTGCCGCCTGCGTGGCAAGAAGGAAAGCAGAGCTGATGAACACCGGTCAACGGCGCTGGGTAAGGAACGATTAAGAAGCGCGTCCAAGCAGGTCAAGCAACGTTGATGAAAGGGGATCAACGCGCGTAGTCATTCACTGAATACGACAGGAAATGCCGTTTCGAAATCCGTGAGCGGCCGTGCGGCGAGGCCCCCTGACGGCAATTCGGCGCCGTGCGGAACCTTCCCCCCTCGGCGCGTCCGGAAGGGGGCGGCGCGGGGAATCCGCCCGCCGCCCCGGCCCGCTACCGCTCGTACGCCACCTCGGGGAAGCGGGCCGAGGGCCCGTCCAGCAGGTGGTCGTCCTGGCCGCGCAGCCAGCGGTCGAAGAAGGACGCCACGTAGGAGCGGGTGGCGAGTTCGGCGCGGCCGGGGCGGATGTCGCCGACGTCCTTGCGCAGTTGCTCGGCGCTGAGCACGCCCTGGCGGGCGAGCTGCGGCAGCAGCGGCTGGGCGTCGGTGTACGAGCCGTGGCGGGAGCCGGTGAGGGTGACGTCGGCGTGCCAGCCGGTGCTGTGCTGCCACAGGGCGTTCCAGCCGGGCTGGTCGCGGTAGCCGCCGGAGTCCTCGCCGCCGGTGCCCATCAGCAGGAACGGCCGGTTCAGGCCGTCCTCGGCGACGCTGGGCAGGAGGACGCCGGTGTGGCCGTCGGGTCCGGGGAAGTGCATCTGCCCGTCCATGTTGATCCCGGCCGCGATCCGCGGGTCGTCGTGCATGGTCTGGAGCGCGGTGAAGCCGCCCGCCGACTGGCCGACCATGCCGATCCGGCCGAGGTCGAGGGCCCCGGCCACCCCGGCGGGCAGGCCCGGACGCCCGCCCAGGCCGGCGAGCCGGTCCAGGACGAAGCGGGTGTCGGCGACCCGGGTGTCCATCGCCTTGCGCAGCACCGCGCCGATGTCCAGGCCGGGCCGACCGAGCATGCCGGGGAGCACCGAGGTGGCCAGGTCGCCGCCGGGGAAGGCGACTTCGGAGGCCTCGTAGGTGTGGTCGACGGTGACCACCACGTAGCCGCGCGAGGCGAGGTCCTCGACCAGCGCCGTCCCCCAGGTGCGCGGGTCGCCGAGGCCGGGCGAGTACAGCACGACCGGGCGCGGGCCGCCGGGCAGTGCCGGGGCGTCCTTGCGCGCGTGGGTGCGGATGGCCGACCAGTCGGTGCGGCCGGGCTCGGTGCCGTAGTTGAGCAGGCCGACGCCGTCCGGGCCGTCGAAGTGCCGACCGGCGGCGGGCTCCATGTACGGGGCCCGCTCGTCGCCGGAGGCCGGGTGGGAGGTCGGGTACCAGAGGCTGATCATCAGCTCGCGCCGCTGCCCGGGGTGCCAGG
>NZ_JBIVVI010000582.1:0-5615 GCF_044757675.1 Kitasatospora sp. NPDC091257 | reverse complement strand
CGGGTCCGGATCGCGCTCGCCTGGCCGACCGGACAGCCCTCCTCGCCGCCGACCGCCGCCCTGGTGGCCCACCTGCGTCAGGCCTACCCCGGACCGGCGGCCGCTCAGGCTCCGGCCGTCACCGCCGCGCCGTCGGCGATGTGCAGCAGCGCGACCGCGCCGTCGAGCACCTCCCGGTCGAGCGGGAAGTAGCCCTGCCGCGGGACGGTGTCGGTGCGGGTACGGGCGTCGGCCGGCAGTGCGGTGTCCGTCAACTCCCAGGCCGCACCGCGTCCCCGCAGGTGGGCCTCGTACGTCCCCGGCGCCGGCTCGGCCAGTCCGAGCGCCTCGCTGCGCCCCAGGCTCCCGGCGACGAAGGCGTAGCGCTCGCCCAGCAGCGCGCCGACGGTGTGGCCCGCGCCGGTCCACCGGCAGTCCAGCTCGCCCAGCGCCCAGGCGCTCGGGTTCCGCTGCACGTGCCGGTTGTGGGCGAAGAGCAGGGTCGGTCCGCGCCGGGCCTCGATCTCGCGGATGTCGAGGAGGTTCTGCGCCATCAGCGCGTCCCGCACGCCGAGCAGGGCGCTGATCCGGGCGCTCGGGGTGCGGCCCCGGACCGCCGACTGGGCGTGGTAGCGCAGCAGTCCGATACCGGCGGCCAGCCGGGCGCGGGCCTCGTACCACTCGGCCGGCGAGGTCGATCCGATCAATTCCGGTGCCCGCATGTGGAGTTGGAGGAGAAGGTCGTCGGCGAGGCAGCGCAGCCGGGCGGCGTCGGCGGTGTCGCCCGGCGACTGGGCCGGGTCCATCACCGCCTCCGTACGGCTCCAGTGCTCGTCCTCGCCCGCCACACCGGCGACATCGAGGTCGAGCCCCAGGTAGTCGCGGGCGTGTTCGAGGTAGCGGCGCGGGCTGGGGGCGCTGGTGTTCTCGGTCGGGATGTCGAAGCCGTGGAGGGCCAGCCGCTCCCCGGACGGCCGCTGCCGATTGAACTCCCGCATCCAGGCGACGAGTCGGCGGTTGGGGGCGAGTTCCCCGAAGCCGTGCGTGAAGCCCTTCCGCATCGCCGATTCGAGAGTGCCGACACCCTCCCGGACGTAGGCGTCCACGGCGAGGGCGGCCACCCGGTCGGTCTCCAGGGCGATCGACCGGAAGCCCCGGTCGACCAGCCTGGCGAACAGCTCGTTGCGGACCAGCCCGAACGCCGGCTCCTGATGCGTCGGCTCGCCCAGCCCCAGAAGCTCGCACGCGGGGGTGATGAAGTCATACACGTCCTGGTTCATGGACCTCAAGCGTATCCTTGAAGGAACGGTTGAGACTTTTCCCGCTTCTGTCCCCCAGCCGCCGACGAAAGCCTCAAACAGCCCGAACGATCGATCGGCTTCGCACGCCCCACCCGACCCGGAACGGGAGACGACCGGACGACCATGCGACCCTCCGACCTCGCGCGCGAGCACGGCATCTCGACCCAGGCGATCCGCAACTACGAGCGCGACGGCTGCCTCCCGCCCGCCGAACGCACGCCCACCGGATACCGGATCTACACCGAGCTGCACGCCGCCGCCCTGCGCGCCTACCTCGCCCTCGTCCCGGCGTACGGGTACCCGACCGCGGGCTCGGTCATGACCGCCGTCCACGCCGACCGGATCGGCGAAGCCCTCACCGAACTCGACCGGGGCCACGCCCAGTTGCTGCGCGACCGGGAGACCCTCGCCGCCGTCCGCGAGGCCGTCGGCCACCTGACCGGCGGCGCCGCCGCCGGAACCGGGCTCCCCGCAGCGCCCGGCCCCCGCTCCGTCGGCGAGGTCGCACACCGGCTCGGCGTCACCCCCGCGACGCTGCGGGCCTGGGAGGCCGCCGGCATCCTCACCCCGGCCCGGGACCGCGCCACCGGCCACCGCCGCTACCTCCCCGCCGACGTCCGGGACGCCGAACTCGCCCACCTGCTCCGCCGGGGCGGCTACCTGCTGGACCACATCGCCACCGTGCTGCGGCAGATCCGTACCGCGGGCGGCACCGGCGAGCTCGCCGCCGCCCTGGACGGCTGGCAGCAGCGCCTCACCACCCGGGGCCTGGCGATGCTCACCGCCTCCGCCCGCCTCGACGACTACCTGGGGCTGCGCACCGGAACGCCCCGACCGGCTTGACCTCAAGGCCACTTGAGGTACCAGAGTGATCCACATGAACACCGAAGCAGCAGCCAACGCGCAGGCCGCCCCCGAGGCGGACATCCAGGTCATCGAACGGGTCGTGGCCGCCGTCGAACGCGCCCAGCGCACCAAGGACCCGGACGCGTTCCTCGCCCTGTTCCACCCCGAAGCGATCTGGACCACCGCGCACGGCAAGGTCCTCCTCGGCCTGGACGCGATCGCCGAGTTCACCCGTGCCGTGCTGCCCGCCGCGACCTGGGACGGCGACGTCACGTACGAGCCGGCGCACATCCAGTTCCTTCGCCCCGACGTGGCCGCCGTCAAGGTCCGCCAGGTCTACCGGTCGCCGGAGGGGGACTCGGAGGGCGCACCACTGTACGTCATGACCAGGCAGGATGACGGTCGGTGGCTGCTGCACGCCTGCCAGAACACCGGCGTGCTCGCCGAATAGCCACCGGGTCCGTCGCCGTCCGCTCCTGCCCGCTCCTGCCCGCCCCTGCCCGTCCCCGCCGGACACCGGCGCCGCGCCCCGGGTCGGCCGACCCGGCCCGACCGGCCCGGCTCAGCCGACCCGGGTGAGCCGGGCGGTGCGGGCGCCGGCGCCGTCCGCGAGCGCGCCCGGCTGCTCCTGGTCCGCGCGTTCGGGGCCGGCGAGCAGGATGGAGCGCTGGAGCCGCCGCAGCGCCGCGGACGGCTCCATGCCCAACTCCCTTACCAGAGTGTTCCGCAGACGCTGGTAGGCCTCCAGCGCCTCGCCCCGCCGGCCGGAGCGGTGCAACGCGATCATGTACTGGCCGTGCAGGCTCTCATGGGTGCGGTAGCGGTCGATCAGGACGGTGAGTTCGGCGAGCAGCACCCGGTGCCGGCCGAGTCGCAGGTCGGCCTCGATCCGCTGGTCCAGTGCGCAGAGCCTGATCTCCTCCAACCGTCTGGTCTCGACGGCGAGTTGGCCGCCGACCGGGACGTCGGCGAAGGCCGGTCCGCGCCACAGCGCGAGCGCGTCGGCCAACTGGCGGGCGGCGAGCGGAAAGTCGCCCCCGTCCATGGCGCGGTAGCCGTGCCCGGCGAGGCGGTCGAACTCCTGGAGGTCGACCAGTCCGCCGCCACTGTTCAGCATGTAGCCGCCGGCCGAGGTGACCAGGACGTCCTTCGCGCAGGAGGCCCCCGGGCCGCCGTCGCCCTGGGCGAGCGCCCGGTCGATGAGGTCGCGCAGTTGGAGCACATAGGTCTGCACGGTGGTGCGGGCACTGCGCGGCGGGCGGCCGGACCACAGCTCCTCGGCGAGGACTCCCGCCGGCACGACCTGATCGGCCCGTAACGCCAGCAGGGCGAGCACCTGCCGCGGCTTCGGCGCCGACGGCACCACCGACGCCCCGCACAGTCGGACCCCCAAAGACCCCAGCACCCGGATCTCCACGACGACCACCCCATATCCAGACGGATCGGCGGCCCCGACGGCCGCCGGCCGGGCGGGTGCTCCGCTGCTCACCGTCCACGCAGGTCCGCTGGAAGGTCGGTCGAGCACCCGACGCCCATCCAAAAACAGGACAGACGGTTTGTCAATACAAAACCGAACGCGCTGTTTGTTTTTGGGCGGAGCAATCCCCACTGGAACCGGACGCCGGACCGCCCGTCCGACCTCGAACCGCTTCGGACGGGGCCCGCACGGACCACCCGGGCCGCCCCGAGCGCCCCGACTCAGGCCGGTCCGACGCCGGCCGCACCCGCCCCGTCCGGACCATCCGCCCCGCCCGCCCCGCCCGCCCCGTCCGAGCCGGTCTCCGCCACCCGGGCCGCCGCGAGCTCCGCGACCACCCGGGCGCCCCGGTCCACCGCGAGGTCGAGCGTGGCCAGCACCCCGGGCACCGCGATACTGGGCATCACATGCTGGTACAGCGCGGAGATCCGGCGCTCCAGATCCGCCCGGCCGGACATCTTCTGGGACTGGATCTGCACCCCCGTCCAGGCCCCGGTGACCAGCCACGCCGTCTCGGCGGGCACCACCTGGGGCAGCAGCTCACCGCGCCGGCCCGCCGTCTCCAGCACGCTCTCGGCCCGCTGGATCCAGCCGGGCGCCGCACCGCCGCTGAAGTCTCCGAACACGTCCTGGCCGAGGGAGAGCCGCGCACCCGCGCTCAGGACCGGGTCGCGCGGCATGAGATGGGCGACCACCATCCCGAGGTCCACGAACTCCTGGAGCTTGCATTGCCGTTCGGGAATCTCGTCCCGGCCGAACTGCTCCTCCACGACCCCCTGGGCGAGCTCCCGCTTGGAGGCGAAGTGGAAGTACACCGCGCCGCGGGTCACCCCGGCGCGGGCCACGACCTCGCCGATCGTCGCCCCCTCGTACCCGTACTCGTCGAAGACCGACGCCGCCGCCTCCAGGATCAGCCGACGCGTCCGGACCGCCCGCTCCTGTCGCACCACCGCAACCACCCCACCCGAAACGCTCGGCAAACAAAACCAAACACCCCGTATCTTACCCGCCGCAGTCGACGGGGGTCCCTGCATCCCAGGTCACATAGGGCCGTCCTCAAGTGGACTAAAACCGCGTGGACGGTATGGGACGAACAGATGGCCGACATCTCGCCGCCAGCCCCCCTATCCGGAGCAACAGCTCCCACTTGTGCCCGGGGGGACGACGAACGATCCAGTCATAGCAATGGACCTGACAACTTTGGCCATCGACATTCCCACAGGTCAAGCAGGCCCATTCGGTGAACCTGATCTCGGGGCAGCGACCGGCACACACCCACCGTGCCCGGCCGAACACGCTCGGCCGCCGACGAACCTTTGTTCTGGCTCCTTGAAAACCAAACCGGTAGGTACGTATCTTACGAGCCCTGAGCAGCCCACCCCGCCCATCACGGCCTTTCGGAGCGCTCCCCATGACTCTGCTTGCCTTCCGCACGCCCGCCTCCGCCCTCGCCGCCGGCCCGGACTCCCGGACGATCCCCGGCCCCGCCGCAGCAGCGGCCCCGGCGCCTCGCCTGACCAGCACCGTCGCCAAGGAGTACGTGCACCGGGCCTGCCACGCCGAGGTCTTCATCACCGGCAGCGAACAGCTGACCGACACCGCCTTCGCCGTCACCGCGCAGTGGCCGCGGGCGCACACCTTCTTCTGCACGCCGGACGGCACCCGGCACGACCCGATGCAAGCAGCTGAAACGATCCGCCAGGCCGGCCTCTACCTTGCCCACACCCGGTTCGGTGTACCGCTCGACCACAAGTTCATGATGTGGAACCTCGACTACACCACTCGGCCGCGGCAGTTGCCGATCGGAGCGGCACCGACCGACCTCACCCTGGAGGTCCAGCTCCTCGCCCAGCCGCGCCGCTCCGGCACCACGGTCGACTTCACGCTGGAAACCGTCGTCCGACGGGGCGCCCAGCTCGCCGCCACCGGGTACGCCCGGTTCACCACCGTCCCGGACTCCACCTACCAGCGGCTGCGCCGGGGGCGCCAGGGCGCCGAGCACCCCTCGGCGC
>NZ_JBIVVI010000581.1:0-5616 GCF_044757675.1 Kitasatospora sp. NPDC091257 | reverse complement strand
CCCCGGGGGAAGCCCCGAGCCGCCCGGCGGACCGGGAACCGGCGCGGTCGGCGCCCGCCCGGGGTCAGTGCCCGGCGGTCAGACCGTCCAGGTGGGACAGGTCGTTCCAGATCTCCACCGCCGGCGCGCCGTACTCCCAGGACAGCACGCAGAGCGCGGCCGTGCCGAGCTTGAACCGCTGGGCGAACTCGGGCGGCAGACCCAGCCAGCGGGCGGCCAGGATGCGCAGCAGGTGGCCGTGCGCGAACAGGACCACGTCCCGGTCGGCGCAGTGCATCACGGTGGTGTCCGGCTCCGGGACGCCGTGCTCCTCGTTGAGGCCGGCCAGGAAGGCGTCCACCCGGGCGGCCACGTCGGAGAGCTTCTCGCCGCCGGGCACCCCGTCGCGCCAGATCAGCCAGCCGGGGTGGTCGGTGGCCCGGATGTCCGCGCCGGTGCGGCCCTCGTACGCGCCGTAGTCCCACTCCATCAGTTCCGGGCGCTCCACGGCGCGGTCGCCGAAACCGGCCAGCTCGCAGGTCTCCTTCGCCCGGCCGAGCGGGCTGGTGCGGACGAGCGCGTCCGGCAGCCCGTTCCAGGGGGCCTTGGCGAGACGGGCACCGAGGGCCCGGGCCATCGCGCGGCCCTCCTCGGTCAGCGGGATGTCGGTGCGGCCGGTGTGGCGGCCGGTGGCGGACCACTCGGTCTCGCCGTGGCGGACCAGCACGATGCGGGCGGGCATGGGGGCTCCTAGCGACAGCAGGGCGGTGGCAACGGTCGGTCTCACCATTGAGCACCGGGCTCCATGATCCCCCACCCGGACGGCGGCCACGATCGCGGGGCCGTGGCGGCGGGCGCGGCCGCACGCCGGCGGGTGCGGTCCGCCGGGGGTCCGACCACGGCCGCCCCGGGTGCCGGCCGGTGCACCGGCCGGCGTGTCGACCGCCGTGCCGCCCGGTCGTCCAACGGCCGGTCCGCACCGCGTTGTCGGACCCGGATGCGACACTGGGCCGCACCATGAACGTCTCGACGAACGTCCCGCCGGGCGGGCCCGCTGAGCCGCTCGCCCAGCGGCTCGCGGAGCTGCGCGGACCGGCCCCGCAACGCAGTCTGAACGCCCGCTCCCTCGCCGCGCTCGCCGCCAATCCGGGCTGCCACCGCCGCGCCGTGCTCGACGCGGCCGGGGTGGACAAGTCCGCGCTGGCGGCCCGGCTCGGCCGGCCCGCCCCCTTCGGCCAGTCCCCCTTCGCCATCGCCCGCGGCGTGATCTTCGAGTCCCGGCTGAAGGCGGACGGCTACGCCCCGCTGCTGGAGCCGCTGCGCCACCACCTGGGCCTCCCGGCGGACGACCGGGCCCCGCTCCGGGTGCCGGACCTGCTGCACCGCTCCGGCCCGGCCGTACGCGCCGACCGGACGGCCGAGGCACTGGCCGCGGCCGCCGCCGACCCGGAGGCCTGGACGCTGCTCGACCACCCGATGCTGCGCCTGGCGGTGGCCGGCAGCACCGCCTACCTGGAGCCGGACGCCCTGGTGGTGCACGGCGGGCGGTGCACCGTGGTCGAGATCAAGTCCTTCCCGGTGCTGGACGGCAGCGCGGACCCGGCCAAGGTCGGCGCCGCCGCCCGGCAGGCCGCCGTGTACGTGCTGGCGCTCCAGCAGGCCGCCGCCGCGGCGGCCGGGCAGCCGCTCGCCGGGGACCCGTACACCGAGCAGCGGCTCGCGGGCAGCCCGCGCACCAGCGTGCTGCTGGTCTGCCCGAAGGACTTCGGCAACCGGCCGACCGCGGTGGCCGTGGACGTCCGCCGCGAACTGGCCACCACCCGGCGCCAGCTGAGCCGGATGACCGGCATCGGCCGGCTGCTGGAGGCGCTGCCGCCGGACGCCGGCTTCGACCTGGCCGCCGACGAGGACGGCGCGCCGGCCCGGACCACCGAGCAGCTGGCCGCCTCGGTCGAGGCGGTGCCCGCCGCGTACAGCCCGGACTGCCTCTCCACCTGCGAACTCGGCTTCCACTGCCGTGCCCGGGCCCGCTGCGGCGACCGGGTCGAGCAGCTCGGCCGGGGCGTGCGCGGCGAGCTGGGCAGCATCCGGACGGTGTCCGGGGCGCTGGCCGCCGCCGGCACCAAGGGCGACGACCTGGACGGCGCGGACGACGCCGCCGAACGCCTGGCCTACGCGGCCGCACTGCGCGCCGAGGCCCTGGAAGCGGCGGCCGCGGCAGCCACGGCCGCCGGAGCCGGCGCCCCGGGGGCCGTCGCATGAGCGGGCGCGACGCGGGAGCGGCCCCGGCCGAGGGCCGCGAGAGCACCGCCGGGCGAAGCGGGGCGGGCGCATGAGTCTGCTCACCACCCTCGCCCGGCTGGAGGCCGTCCGCAGCGGCCGGGCCGAGCCGCTGGCCACCGTCCGGCACCGGCACCTGTCCGACCGCCCGATGGTGCTGGTCCCGCTGACCGCCGCCGGCGAGTCCGGCGCGCCGCTCGCGGTGCTGCTCGGCACCGACCGGGACGCGCCCCGGCTGCACCTGGTGCCGCAGCCGCTCAACCGCACCCTGCGGTTCGACTTCCTGGCCGAGCTGGCCGCCGACCTGCTGCCCTACCTGGAGTCCCTCGCCGAGGACGTCGAGCAGATCGAGGGCTCCGAGAAGGACCCGGAGAGCGGCGAGAAGACCCAGGTGTTCCGCGAGCTGTGCGCGGACGCCCCGCAGCTGATCGTGCCGAACGGCGCGGGCGTGCACCACCTCGCCCTGATCGGCCGCTCGACCCGTTTCCGCCGCACCGCCGAGGACGCGGAGCCGGGCCCGTACCCGGCGCCGGTCCGGGTGCCGCTGCTCGGCCGCTGGCTGACCCACCTCACCGACCGCGCCCAGGTGCCCGGGTCCTCGCTGCTGCTACCGATGACCGGCCTGCTGGCCCGGCACTGGGCGACCGGCCAGAGCCACCTGGAGGACCAGCACCTGGCGGCCCGGCTCGCCTGGCACCACCCGCCGGCCGGTCTGACCGGCGCGCAGGCGGCCGAGCTGGCCGAGTCCGCCCGGGACGACCGGGGGCAGCTGCTGCACCCGCCGGCCGGGCCGACGACCGACCCCCGCTTCGACGAGTTCGTGCTCGCCCCGGCGATCACCCGCTACGACTCCGCGGTGGGTGCCCTGCAGCACAGCACCGAGCAGCGCGACGAGGCCGCCGCCGCACGCGCCCGGGCTGCCGTGCGGGCCGCGGTGACGGCGCTGGAGGAGGCGCTGTCGACCGTCCTGCTGCCCACCTGGCGGGACGTCTGGCAGGGCCTGGACCTGCTGCGGACCCTGCCGCCGGCCGGTCACCTGGAGGAGCGCTGGACCGGCGACCGCTGGTCCTACACCGGCCACCGGGACCGGCTGGCGGCCGGCGAGCCGCCGCAGCCCCGGCAGGACGACGCCGTCACCGCCGCCCGCAAGCTCGCCCAGCGCGAACGCGAGCAGGCCCGGCTCGACGTCCAGGAGGCGCTGGACGACCCGCTGGCGATGGCCGAGCACCGGCTGGCCGGCGAGGCGTTCAGCGGCGTGGTCACGGAGGTGGTGCCGGACTGGGACACCACCGGCCGCTCCCCCAAGCCGCGCCCGCTGGTCACCCTGCGCACCGCCGACCGTCCGCACGCGGACCTCGGCCGCGAGGTGCACCGCGTGCACGGCGCGTCCGCGCAGAAGGCGGAGATCGTCGCGGTGGACACCGCCGGGGGCACCCTCACCCTGCGGGTGCTCTCCGGCATGGGCCGCCGGAAGGAGCCGGAGCCGGGCAGCCTGCCCGAGCCCGGCGAGTCGGTCACCTTCACCCTGTTCGAGCTGACGGTGCGCCAGTCCGCGCCGCTGCCCGAGCCGGACGACACCCCTTGGACCCACGGCGGCCCGCCCGGCGCCGCGCCCGTACCCGCCCCGTCCGCCCCGTCCGTCTCCGAGGAGTGGGAGTGAGCCGTCCGATGACCCCCGAGCAGGCCCCGGGCGAGGCCGCCGACGCCGCGGTGGCCCGGATCCTGGCGGCCACCGTCCGGCCGCCGTCCGGCGCCCCGCGCGGCGTGGTGGTGGACTCCCCGCCCGGCGCCGGGAAGTCGACGCTCGTGGTGCGGGCCGCGCGCGAGCTGGTCGAGGCCGGCGAGCGGCTGATGATCGTCGCCCAGACCAACGGCCAGGTGGACGACCTGGTCGGCCGGCTGGCCGGGAAGGCGCCGGAGCTGACGATCGGCCGACTGCACGCCGCGGACTCCCGGCCCGGCCCGGAGGTGCTGAAGCACGCCAACGTGACGCCCTCCGACAAGGTCGCCGACCTGGTCGAGCACGACGTGGTGATCTCCACCTCGGCCAAGTGGCAGTGGGTGCGGGCCGAGGCCCCGTGGCGGCACGCGATCGTCGACGAGGCGTACCAGATGCGCTCGGACGCCCTGCTCGCGGTGGCCCGGCTGTTCGAGCGGGCGCTGTTCGTCGGCGACCCTGGCCAGCTGGACCCGTTCACCGTGGTCGGCACCGAGCAGTGGGCCGGGCTGTCGTACGACCCGTCCGGCAGCGCGGTGGTCACCATGCTGGCGCACAACCCGGAGATCGAGCCGCACCGGCTGCCGGTCTCCTGGCGGCTGCCCGCCAGCGCCGCGCCGCTGATCTCACGGGCCTTCTACCCGTACACGCCGTTCCGTTCCGGCACCGGCCCGGACGACCGCCGGCTGACGGCCTCCGTGCGCCCGGACGGCTCCGCCCTGGACGCGGTGATCGACCGGGCCGCCGAGCACGGCTGGGCGCTGCTGGAGCTGCCCGCCCGGCACACCGTACGGACCGACCCGCAGGCCGTGGCGGCCGTCGCGGCCACCGTCCGCCGGCTGCTGGAGCGGGGGCTGACCGCCCACTCCGAGCAGGGCGAGGCCCCGCTCACCGCGGACCGGGTCGCGGTCGGCACCGCCCACCGGGACCAGGCGGCGGCCGTGCGCGCGGCGCTGCTCAAGGCGGGCGTGCCGGTGGACGGCGCGGCCGGTCCGGCCGTCACGGTGGACACCGCCAACCGCCTCCAGGGCCGCGAGTACGACGTCACCGTGGTGCTGCACCCGCTCTCCGGGCGCCCCGACGCGACCGCCTTCCACCTGGAGACCGGCCGGCTCTGCGTGCTCGCCTCCCGGCACCGGCACGCCTGCATCGTGGTGGCCCGGGCCGGGATCGCCGAGCTGCTGGACGAGCACCCCGCGACCGAGCCGGTGCAGCTGGGCGTGCCGGTGACCTTTCCGGACGGCTGGGAGGCCAACCACCAGGTGCTGCACCACCTGGGCGGCCACCGGGTCCACCTGAGGTAGCCGCCGGTGTCAGTCCTCGGTCTCGCAGACCGCGAACGCCACCACCGGGCCCCGCTCCGTCTGTGCGCTCCACCCGCGCCCGTCGGCGGTGGGGCCGGTGGCGCGCACCGGACCGTCCGCGTCCGGCTGGAGCCGGTAGCCGCCGCCGGTCAGGTGGGTTCCGGACGGGCAGGTCGCCGTCGAGACGCCGTCCGCGCCGCTCGGCTCCCCGGTGACCACCAGGGCCGTCTCGGCGGCCGCGGCGGGCGGGGCGACGGCGGCGACCGCGAGCAGCGCGCCCGGCAGGGACAGGACGGACAGGGCGAGGGCCGTGAGGCCTCTTCTCACTCGCATGGG
>NZ_JBIVVI010000580.1:0-5617 GCF_044757675.1 Kitasatospora sp. NPDC091257 | reverse complement strand
CGCCTGGCCGGTGCCCCGCAGGGCCGGCACGGTCTGCGCCTGCGCCGCGGGGGTGGCGTTGAAGACCACCGTGATGCCCTTCTCCGCCCCCGGCAGCCCGGTGCCGTCCAGGTGCAGGGTGATCACCCCGGGCGTCTCACCGGCGGTGCCGGAGAGCGGGTAGGAGAGCCGCTGCTGGACGGCGGCCAGGCTCGGCAGCGAGAACAGCGGCGAAGACCGCTTGATCCGCAGGAACTCCTGGTACTGCGCCGAGGCCGCCCGGATGTCGGCCGCGCCCACCGTCAGCTTCGGGTTCGCCAGCAGGGACCGCGCGGCCGTCCACTGCTCCTGGTTGTCCTTCGCCATCGGCAGGCCGCGGCCCCAGCCGTTGCCGTCGGCGGCGTCCCAGTGGATCGCGTTGAACCAGTCCCCCGAGTCGTAGGAGTTGGAGTCGAGCGACTTGGAGCGCAGCAGGTCGCTGCCGGCCTGGGCGAAGCCCGCGCCCTGGGTGAGCGCGGTCAGCGAGAGCGCGAGCGCCTGCATCCGGGCCCGGTCGGCGGGCGCGGTGCCGGTCGGCAGCTTGTACGCGAGGGCGTCGAAGAGGTCGGTGTTGTCGTGGGCGTCCACGTACTCCACCGCCTCGCCGGGCTTCGCCGCGTACCCGGTCGGGGCGCCGTTGTAGTCGACCTGGGCGCCGGTGACGGACTTTCCGGAGCTGTCGGTGAAGGAGTAGCCGGCCAGGTTGCCGGTCAGCCCGACCTTCAGCTGGTCCATCCCGTGCAGCAGCCGGGCCTTCTGCTCCTCCGGGGTGCCGTTCGCGGCCGAGCCGTTCGGGTCGGTGTACAGGCCCGAGGCGAAGCCCTGCTGCGGGGCGGAGTTCAGCATGAAGTTGCCGCCGCGGGCGGCGTCCCGGATCCGGTCGTCGAAGGTGGCGATGCCGGTGCCGGCCATGTTGGCCTGGGTGGCCTGCTCGAACCGGGCGTTGTCGGCGACCGCACCGAAGTTCCAGCCCTCGCCGTACAGGAAGACGTTCTTCCCGTCCACGCCGTCCGAGTCCGGCGTCATCCTCCGCAGCGCGGACTGCACGTCCAGCATGGTGGACTTCGGGTCCAGGCCCATCAGGTCGAAGCGGAAGCCGTCCACCTTGTACTCGCGCGCCCACAGCGTCACCGAGTCGACCACCAGCCGGTTCATCATGGCGTGCTCGGGCGCGGTGTCGGCGCAGCAGCTGTCCGTCGTCACCTTGCCGTCGGCGTCGAGCCGCTGGTAGTAGCCGGGGACCACCTTGTCCAGCACCGAGTGCTCGGCCTGGCCCGCGGCCGCGGTGTGGTTGTAGACCACGTCGAGCACCACCCGCAGCCCGGCCGCGTGCATCGCCTGCACCATCCGCCGGAACTGCACGGTGCGCGCCGTCCCCCCGGGGTCGGTGGCGTAGGAGCCCTCCGGCACGTTGTAGTGCAGCGGGTCGTAGCCCCAGTTGTACGCGTCGTCGGCGGCGACGGCCGCCACGCACTCCTGCTGCTTCGGGCCGTCCGGGGGAAGGGACTTGAGGTCACAGGCCGGCAGCTTCCGGTCGGCCCGGTTCTCCCGGACGGTGGCGATGTCGAAGGTCGGCAGCAGGTGGATCGTGGTCACCCCGGCATCGGCGAGCTCCCGCAGGTGCCGCATGCCGGCCGAGTTCGACTCGGTGAACGCCAGATAGGTGCCGCGCTCGGCGGCCGGGACGGTGGGGTCCTCCACCGAGAAGTCCCGGACGTGCAGCTCCTGGATCTGCTGCTGCGCGGGCGGGACGGCCTGCGGGCGGGCGTGGTCGTCCCAGCCCGCGGGCTTGAGCTCCTTGGCGTCGAGGTCGGCGACCAGGCTGCGCCCGGAGTCGGTGGACAGCGCCACCGAGTACGGGTCGGTGACGGTGTTGACCACCAGCTGCTGGGTCGAGGGCGCCCAGACCTTCACCTGGTACAGGTAGTACTTGCCGTCCAACTCGCGCTTGTCACGGACGACTTCCCACACCCCGGTCTCGTCGTCGAGCTTCAGCGGCAGCGTCTTCGGGGTACCCCCGGTGGCGCTGTCGAAGACCTGGACGGAGACCTCCTGCGCGGTCGGCGCCCACAGCGACAGCGCCACCTTGCCGTTGTAGTGGGCCGGTCCGAAGTCCACCTTGCCGGTCCGCCCGGCGTACAGGTCGTCCAGCACGCCCGGGATCTGCACCCCGGTGGCGGCCAGGACGGCGCCGTTGGGCAGGTGTTCGGTGAACAGCAGCTGGCCGCGCAGCGCGGCCGGGACGCGGGCGGCGTCCCGGCCGTCCACGGTGAAGGCCCGGTAGCCCGCCAGGTGCGGGTACTTCGCCTTCTGGGCGTCGGTCGGCCCGCCCTTGACCGGGGTGAGCCGCAGCCACTGGCCGGGCTTGGTCAGCACGCCCTTGTCGGCCTTGATGCCGCCGGCCGGGTCGTACACCAGCTGGGCGCTGGTGCCGCCGGCCAGGGCCTCGTCGCCCGCGCCGTAGTTCGCCGGGACGACGACGGTCCTCGCGTCGATCCACTGGGCCTTGGCCCCGGCGAGGTCGATCTGCGCGGAGGCGGCCGGGTTCTGCGGCAGCAGGTAGCCCTCGCGGCCGCCGAGGATCCAGACCTCCTTGCCGTTGACGGCGAGGTCCAGCGACTGGTCGGCGGGCAGGTCCTTGTCGTTGCCCTTGTGCAGGATGTAGCTGAGGCTGGTCGCCCCGGGGGCCAGCGGCACCTCGAAGACGGCGCCGAAGGCGTCGCGGCGCACCGGCGCCAGCGGCTTGCCCCAGTCGGTCGGGGTGGCCGCGCCGGTCCAGTCGTGCAGTCCCCAGCCGTCGTAGTCGCCGTCGGCCCGGTTGTAGTGGATGACGGCGGTGTTCGCGGGCTGGGTGTTGCCCGGGCCGGGGTCGGCGGTGCGCACCGCCGGGTCGCCCTGCTTGAGCCACACCTCCCCGGTGCTGCCGACGTCGAGGTGCCGGTCCGCGTCGACGTCCTTGACGCCGTCCTTCTCCACGACGAACCCGACGTCGGAGGCGCCGGGCTTCAGCCGCACGTAGGCGAAGGCGCCGTACGCGTCCCGCCCGGTGAAGGGGTGCCCGGCCGGCCACGGGGTGGCCTCGCCGTCGGCGAGGTCGCCCCAGGCGTAGAGGTTCCAGCCGTCGTAGTCGCCGTCCGGCCGGTTGTAGTGGACGACGGCGTACGGGCGGGAGCCCGCGGTGGGCGCCGGCTTCGGTGCGGGGGCGCCGGTGGTGAAGCTCGCGGTGGCGGAGCGCAGGTGGCCGCCGGAGTCCCGCACGACGGCCTTGTAGCGGACCACCGTGCCGGGGGCGACGGCGCCGAGGTCCTGGGTGACCTTGTACACGCCGTTGTCGGCCGTGCCGAGGGTCTGCCAGGGCCCGTTGCCGATCTGGGCGGCGAAGCTCACCCGGTCGAAGCCACCGCCGTCGACCTTCGCACCGACCGTGACGAGTCCGCTCGAACCGTCCGCCGGCGGCTGCACCGCGAGCTGCGGAGCCGGGCCGACGGCCGCGAGCCGGGCGCCCGCCTTGAACACGACGGAGGACAGCGCCGGCACGGTGACGGTCGCCTTGCGGTCGGCGCCGCTGGTGATCCGGTCCCCCGCGGACGGGTAGATCCGGTCGAAGCCCGTTCCCGCCGAGAAGGTGTCCAGGGTGACGGTCTTCGCCTCGGCGGCGTTGTTGACCGCGACCAGGTACTCGACCTGCTGCCCGGCGTCGATCCGGGAGAAGGCGTACACGCCCGCGCCGTCGGCGGCGTACCGCTCGACCTGGGCGCCGTCGGCCAGTGCCGGGTTGTCCCGGCGCAGCCGGGCCAGCCCGGTGATGCCCTGGTAGAGCTCGCCGCCCTGCCCGTAGCGGTCGGCCGGGCCGGAGGGCCCGCCGAGCACCCGGTCACCGTTGTAGGAGGCCGTCTTCGAGGCGAACAGGTCCTGCCGGGCGTCCTTGTCGCCACCCGCGCCGGTGAAGCCCTGCTCGTCGCCGTAGTAGACGACGGGCTGGCCGCGGGTGAGGAACTGCAGTTCGTTGCCGAGCCGGTCCTTCTTCAGCAGCGTGGCGTCGTCGGCGCCCGGGTTGTCGGCGAGCAGGAAGGAGCCGAAGCGGCCCATGTCGTGGTTGCCGAGGAAGGTCGGCAGCTCGTACGCGTCGGTGTCGGCGCCGGTGTAGCGGTAGTCCTGGCCGTAGACGTCGGCGAGGCCGCGCGCCGAGCCGCCCTGGGAGACGTAGGAGCGGGCCGCGCCCTGGAACGGGAAGTCCAGGGTGGCCTGGAGCCTGCCCTTGGTGACGTACGGCGAGGTGACCGCCGGGTCCCCGGAGTAGACCTCGCCGAACATGAAGAACTTCTTGTTGCCCTGCTTGGCGGCGAAGTCCTTGAGCGCGGGCGCCCACTGCTGCCAGAAGGCCATGTTGACGTGCTTGACGGTGTCGATCCGGAAGCCGTCCACGCCGGCGTCCTTGACCCACTGCTGGTAGACCTTCTCGAAGCCCTTCACCACCTTGGGGTTCTGGGTGTCGAGGTCGTCCAGGCCGCTGAAGTCGCCCTCGGTGGCGGACTCGCCGACGAAGGTCGAGTCGCCCCGGTTGTGGTAGAGCGCCGGGTCGTTGAGCCAGGACGGGGTCTTGGCCCCGGCGTCGGCCGGGGTGCGGAAGACCGGGGTGTAGGGGAAGGAGTCCTTGGTGGTCCGCGGCCAGGGCGCTCCCGCGTCGGCGACGGCGGTCTCGTCCACCGGGTTCCCGTCCGCGTCGAGCGTCGGGTAGGCGCCGGCGGAGCGGTAGCCGTACTGCTTCTCGGCGTAGTCGACGACGTCGGCGGTGTGGTTGGTGATGACGTCGAAGAAGACCTTGATGCCGCGGGCGTGCGCCTTGGCTATCAGCTCCTTGAGCTGCTCGTTGGTGCCGAAGTGCGGGTCGACCTGGGTGAAGTCGGTGATCCAGTAGCCGTGGTACCCGGCCGAGGCGTCGGCCCCGCTGCCCTGCACGGGCTTGTTCTTGAAGATCGGGGCCATCCAGATCGCGGTGGTGCCGAGGTCCTGGATGTAGTCGAGCCGCTGGATCAGCCCGGCGAGGTCGCCGCCGTGGTAGAAGCCCTTGTCGGCGGGGTCGAAGCCGTTCTCCAGCCGCCCGCCGGTGATGCCTCCGCCGTCGTTGGCGGCGTCGCCGTTGGCGAAGCGGTCGGGCAGGACGAAGTAGAACTGTTCGCGGGTGAGGTCGTGCCGCCCGGCGGTGGCCGCCAGCGCGGCGTCCGAGGGCGGGGCCGGCGGGGCGGCGGCGAGGGCCGCGGGGGCGCCGCCGAGGGTGGCGGCGGTCAGTGCGGCGGCCAGCAGGACGGCGGTGCGGCCCGGCGGTCTGCGGCGGCCGGTGGTTCGTCGGGCGGTGCTCCGTCGGGGACGGAGCGGGGCATCGGCCACTGAGGGCTCCCTTAGGGGAAGGGGCGATCGATTTTCCCAGGAAGCTAGCGGCCTGCAATATGTTTCAGCAAGATGCTGAAACCGTTTCGTGCCGGGAAATTTCCAGGTGGGCGACCGTCTCCGACCACCCCGATTACTCCCTCGGAGCGACGGGCGTGACAATGGGACGCATGTCCGTCCCACCGGTACGCACCGAACCCCAGAGCACCCC
>NZ_JBIVVI010000579.1:0-5619 GCF_044757675.1 Kitasatospora sp. NPDC091257 | reverse complement strand
GTCGGTGGCGGGGGCCGGTGACGGGGTCGGTGGCGGTTCGGGTCAGCCCGCCGCGGCGAGCACGTCCCGGTAGGCCTTGACCCAGCCGGCCAGCGTGGCGCTCTCCTGACCGATCAGGATGTGGCGCCGCACCATGCCGCCGAACATCGCGCCGAGCGCGGTCGGGCGCAGGTCGGTGTCCGGGTCGACGTCGAGCCGCTCGGCGGCGATGGTGACGGTGCGTTCGATGAAGGCGTCGATGACGACCAGGGCGTAGTTGTGGACGGAGTGCACTTCGAGCAGGCCCCTGCGCAGCCGCCGCCGGCGCTCGGTGTGCTCGACGGGCTCCTCCAGCCGTCCGCCGGTGACGGTCAGCGCGTGTTCGAGCGCGGCCCAGAGCGGGAGTTCGGCGGGGGCGGCGGCGAAGGCGTCGAGGACGACCTGGCCGAAGTCCCAGCCGAAGAGCAGGGCCTCCTTGGCCGGGTAGTAGCGGAAGAAGGTGCGGTGGGCGACGTCGGCGCGGCGGCAGATCTGGTCCACCGTGGTGCGCTCGTAGCCCTGCTCCTCGAAGAGTTCGAGCGCCGCGGTGCGGATGCTGTCGCGGGTGCGCGCCTTCTTGCGGTCGCGCATGCCCGGCTCCGCCGCGGTGTCCGTCCCCTGCATCGTTCTTCCGCTCCTGTTCGGTGAGTTGGGTGTCCGAGTCGGTCTCGGGCGAGTGCCCGGCCCGGGCGGAGGTGGGGCCGCCGAGGGGGCGGCTGTCAGTACCGAATCACGTCCGACCGTGCTCGCTCAAGGCGGGAGCCGACTCTTCCGGGTTTCGTCATCCGAAGTTTGCACAACTGCCTTTTGGCAGTACTGCCACTTCCGAAATGGTGTGGGCGTCGGCGGCCGCACTCCCCCTGGCCGCCCCGCACCCCCCGAACCGAGGAACCATGAAGCGGCACACCCACCTCCTGGTAGCCGCGGCCTGCACGGCCGCGCTCACGCTCACCGCCTGCTCCGCCTCCGACGACGCCCTGTCCGGCACCGGCACCGGCACCGCCGCCGGGAACACCGGCACGGCGGCCGACGGGCCGGCCGTGGACGGCGGCACGCTCAAGATCGGCCTGGACCGGCCGTTCACCAAGCTCGACCCCGCCGACGGCACCCTGACCTCGATGCCGATGATGGTCCTCGCCAACGCCCTGTACGACCCGCTGATGGTCAACGGCGACAACGGCACCGTCCAGCCGTACCTCGCCAAGTCCTTCACCCCCAACGCCGACGCCACGGTCTGGACCCTCGACCTGCGCGAGGGCGTGACGTTCAGCGACGGCAAGCCGCTCGACGCCCAGGCCGTCGCCGACCACGTCACCCGGCTCGCCAAGCCGGAGAGCAAGTGCGCCTGCGCCCTCGACGCGGCCGCCATCGGCTCCACCGCCGTCACCGGCCCGACCACCGTCGCCTTCACCCTCAAGGCGCCCGACGCCGCCTTCCCCAACCTGTTCACCCGCTCGCTCGGCTACGTCTCCGAGGCCCCGTCCGGCGACTCCCCCGCCGTCGGCTCCGGCCCGTACACCGTGGAGAGCGTGCAGCCCGGAGTCTCCGTCACCCTGTCCCGCAATCCCGCGTACTGGGGCGCCAAGGGCCACGCCGACAAGCTCGTCTACCGGGTGCTGCCCGACGCCGACAGCCGCTACCAGTCGCTGCGCTCCGGCGACACCGACCTGATCTGGACCGAGACGCCCAGCCAGCTCAAGCAGGCCGCCGCCGACGGGCTGCGCACCGCCACCGGGCCCGGCTCCACCAGCACCGTGCTGTTCAACACCAAGGCCGCACCCTTCGACGACGTCCGGGTCCGCCGGGCGGTGCAGTACGCGATCGACCGCGAGGCCCTGGAGAAGGTCGTCTTCCTCGGCCAGGGTTCCGTCGCGGACGGCCCGATCGGCTCCCGCTCCCCGTACCGCACCGCCGCCGGGTACCCGGCCCACGACCCGGCCAGGGCCCGCGCCCTGCTGGCCGAGGCCGGCCACCCCGACCTCGCCTTCGAGTACCTCGTCGACATCCGCCCCGAGGCCCAGCAGCGCGCCACCGTGCTCCAGCAGATGCTCGGCGAGGCCGGGATCAGGATGACCGTCAAGCCGCTCGACAACGCGGGCCTGGGCACCGCGATGCTCCAGCGCAAGTTCCAGGTGATGGACTTCATCACCAGCATGTTCGGCGACACCGACACCGCGCTCAGCAGCCTCTACCTGCCGAACTCGCCGTACAACTTCATGAGTTGGTCGGACCCCGAGGCCCAGAAGGCGATCACCGAGGGCCGTTCCTCGACCGACGCCGCCAAGCGCTCGGCCGCCTACGGCCAGGCCGCCGCGCGGGTCGTCGGCGAGGCGCCGATGGTCTTCCTCACCGAGAACACCGTCGGCTTCCTCGGTGCCGCCAAGGTCGGCGGGCTGCCCGACCTGTCCAAGCGCACCGTCCTCAACGTCTCGCCCGCCACCCTGTGGGTGAAGCGATGACCCCCGGCGCCCGGACCGCCCTGCGGTACGGCGGGCAGCTCGGCCGCGCCGCGGCCGTCCTGCTGCTGGTCACCGTCGGCGCGCTCGCCCTGCCCCACCTGATGCCCGGCTCCCCCGCCGTCGCCGCCCTCGGCCCCACCGCCACCCCCGAGCAGATCTCCGCCTACGAGGCCGGGCTCGGCCTGGACCGCAACGTGCTCGCCGCCACCTGGCAGTGGATCGGCGACGCCCTGCACGGCGACCTCGGCCACTCGCTGTCCACCGGAGCGACCGTCACCGGCGAACTCGCCGACCGGATCCCCGTCACCCTCGAACTCTTCCTCGCCGCCCAGCTGGTGGCGCTCTGCCTGGCCGTTCCCGTCGCCCTGCTCTCCGCCTGGCGGCCCGGCGGCACCTTCGACAGGCTCGCCACCACCGCCACCTTCTGCTGGCTCGCCGTCCCCGGCTTCGCCCTCGGCCTGCTGCTCATCTGGATCGCCGCCGTCCAGCTGCGCGTCCTGCCCGCCACCGGCTGGACCCCGTTCACCGAGAACCCGGCCGAGAACCTGCGCCACCTGGTGCTGCCCGCCCTCACCCTCGGCCTCACCGAGGCCGCCGTGTTCACCCGCACCCTGCGCGGGCAGCTGCTCGACACCCTCGACCAGCCGTACATCGCCGCCGCCCGCAGCCGCGGCATGGGCACCACCCGGCTGCTGCTGCGCCGCGCCCTGCGGCCGTCCAGCCTGCCGCTGGTGACGCTGATCGGGATCGGCATCGGGACCTCGCTGGGCGGCTCGGTGCTGGTCGAGTCGCTGTTCGCGGTGCCCGGCGTCGGCAGCCTGGTCTCCGGGGCCATCGCCGGCCGGGACTTCCCGGTCGTCCAGGCCGTGGTGGTGGTCAGCGCCGTCGCCGTGGTCGCGGCCACCTTCGCGGTCGACCTGCTGTACCGCACGATCGACCCGAGGATCGCCCATGAGCACCGCTGAAACCACCGCCGTGACCGCCGAGAGCACCGCCGGGACCCCAATCGCCCGCCGCCGCCCGCCGGCCGGGGTGCTCGCCGCCGCGGCCTGGCTGGCCGTGGTCGCCCTCGCCGCCCTGCTGCTGCCCCTGCTGCCCGGCTTCGACCCGCTGCACGGCGACTTCGCCCACCCCTCCGCCGCCCCCGGCCCCGGCCACTGGCTGGGCACCGACGGCTCCGGGCGGGACATCCTGCAGCGCACCGTCGCCGGCGCCCGCGCCTCCTTCACCGTCGCCGCCCTGACCGTCCTGGTCGGGCTGCTCGGCGGCGGCGCGCTCGGCCTCGCCGCCGGCTGGTTCCGCGGCCCGGTCGACAAGGCCATCGGCTTCGCGACCGACCTGCTGATGTCCGTGCCCAGCCTGATCCTGGTGATGATCGTGGTCTCGATGCGCGGCCCCGGCCTCACCGTCATCGGCGGCCTGATCGGGCTGTTCACCGTCCCGCACTTCACCCGGGTGGTGCGCGCCGTCGTGCTCTCGCTCGCCGAGCGCGGCTTCGTCCAGGCCGCCCGCATGATCGGCACCGCCCCGCTGCGCGTCCTGCGCCGCGAGATCGTCCCGCACGTCCTGCCGATCGCGCTCACCTTCGCCTTCACCGCCACCACCGTCGCCATCGTCGCCGAGGGCTCGCTCAGCTTCCTCGGCTTCGGGCTGCGCCCGCCGGAGCCCTCCTGGGGCGGCATCATCGCCGAGGGCCGCACCACCCTCGGCAGCGCGCCGTGGATCTCGCTGGCACCCGCCGCGGTGCTCTGCCTGACCGTCCTCGCCCTCAACTACCTCGGGGAGCACCTGCGTTCGGGCGCTCCCGCCGCAGCCAAGCCCGCCGCTGCGAAGTCCACCGCCACGAAGGGAGCGCGCGGATGACCTCCGCCCCCGTCCTCGACGTCCGCTCGCTGGACACCGTCCTGCACACCCCCGACGGGCGGAGCCTGCACGTCCTGCACGGCGTCAGCCTCGGCATCGCGGCCGGCGAGTGCCTCGGCGTGGTCGGCGAGTCCGGCTCCGGCAAGTCCGTGCTCGCCCGCACCGTCCTCGGCGTCGGGTCGCGCACCACCAGGGCCGTCGCCACCGGCGAGATCCGGCTGAACGGCGAGGACCTGCTCGCCGCCACCCCCGCCCGGCGCGCCGAACTGCTCGGCACCGGCATCGCCATGGTCCACCAGGACCCGATGACCTCGCTCAACCCGGTCGTCCGGATCGCCGACCAGGTCACCGAGTCGATCACCAACCGGCGCCGCCTGTCCCGGCGCGAACGGCTGCGCACCGCCGCCGAGTTGCTCGCCGCCGTCGACGTCCCCGACCCCGCCCGGCGGGCCCGCGCCCACCCGCACGAGCTCTCCGGCGGCCTGCGCCAGCGCGTCGGCATCGCCGCCGCCCTGGCCGGCGAACCGGCCCTGCTGCTCGCCGACGAACCCACCACCGCCCTCGACGTCACCGTCCAGCGCACCGTCCTCGACCTGCTCGACCAGCACCGGGCCGACCGGGGCCTGGCCACCCTGCTGATCACCCACGACATCGGCCTGCTGTACGGGCGGGCCCGCCGCATCGCCGTCATGTACGGCGGCCGGATCGTCGAGACCGGCCCCACCGAGGCCGTCACCCGGAACCCCCGACACCCCTACACGGCGGCGCTGCTGCGCTCCGTCCCGCGGGTCACCGGCCCGCTGCGCCGCACCCTGCCCGCCATCCCCGGCTCACCGCCCGACCTCACCCGGCCCATCCCCGGCTGCCCCTTCGCCCCGCGCTGCGAGCGGGCGACCGAACTCTGCACCACCACCGCGCCACCCACCCGCACGGCGGCGGACGGACACACCGCCGACTGCCACTTCCCGCTCACCGCGGCCGACCCCATCGCTCCCGAGGAACTGGAGTCCGCGGCATGACCACCGCCCCCGAGACCGTCGCCCCCGACACCGCCGGCGCCGGAACTGCCGACGCTGGTACGGCCGTCCTGGAGGCCACCGGCCTCGGCGTGGTCCACCGCACCCGCTCCGGCCCGCTGCACGCCGTCAGCGGCGTCGACCTGGCCCTGTATCCGCGCCGCACCCTCGCCCTGGTCGGCGAGTCCGGCTCCGGCAAGAGCAGCATCGCCAAGGCCCTGCTGCGGCTGCCCCCGCCCACCACCGGCACCGTCACCCTCGAC
>NZ_JBIVVI010000578.1:0-5625 GCF_044757675.1 Kitasatospora sp. NPDC091257 | reverse complement strand
TTCACGTGCACGGCCTTGTCCGCACCCATCGACAGCGCCTTGCGCAACGCGTCCTTCGCGTCGTCCGGCCCCACCGTCAGCACCGTCACCTCGGCACCCTCGTTCGCCTCCGCGATCCGCAGCGCCTGCTCCACGCCGTACTCGTCCAGCTCCGACAGGAGGCCGTCCACACCCTCCCGGTCGGTGGTGTGGTCGTCCGCGAAACGACGGTCACCCGTCGCGTCCGGGACGTGCTTCACACAGACGACGATCCTCAAGCTCATGAGCGGTTCTCCTGTCACGGGTGCACGGGTGCACTGGATCCATGGCCTCAGGCATGCCGAGGGTACTGAGTGCCAAGTCCGGCCCGGCGCGGCCCGCGCACCGCAAGCACCACCTGGACCGGCATACCGTGTCGGCTCTCTTCGACTGGCGTCAGAGGCTCCACGGAGAGAATACGGCACTCAGTACCCCTCGTAAAGGAACTCAGTACCCTTCCCGGCTCCGGGGGCCGGGCGGCGGCGCGGGAAGCGGACACAAGGTTTCCGCAAGCACCGACCAGATCGCGTCATGGAATCCGCCAGACGCCCCGGGGACCATCGACCCCGGGGCCCGCGAACGGCCCCGAACCTGGGATCAAGGAGGGGGAGAAGGATGACCTTGGTGCACGGGGAACAGGACATCACCACGACGGACGGAACGCGACGGACGCCGGCGCCCTGGAGCAACAACGGGCCCTGGGAAACCCTGCGGGACCGCAAGGAGGTGCTCGTGGTCGCACAGACCATGGTGTACGCCAAGCGGCTGCACGACTTCTACTCGCTGCTCGCCCCGGACCTGCGGGTCCACGTGCAGTTCACGGTGGCACCGCACATGTTCAACGAGGGCGCCGCGGAGATCCTCCGGGCGCTGGGCGGCACCGTACTGCCGTGGGAGCAGGCGGTCCGGCGCGAGTTCGACCTGATCCTGGCCGCCGGCTCCCAGGGGATCGAGCAGCTGCACGGCCCGGTCGTCCGGCTGCCGCACGGGGCCGGCAACATCAAGCTGGCCCGGCGCAGCGCCCCGGACGGCGAGCGGGCGGCCATCGGGCTCGGTCGGGACTACCTCTACTGGGAGGGACGGCTCGTCCCCACCTCGTTCGCCCTGGCCCACGAGGAGGAACTGCTCGAACTCCGGCGCGGCTGCCCGGACGCCCTGCCGATCGCCGAAGTGGTCGGCGACCCGTGCTACGACCGCATCTCCGCGGCACTGCCGCACCGGGAGGACCACCGGAGCGCCCTGGGGCTGCGGCCGGACGAGAAGCTGGTGCTGGTCTCCTCCACCTGGGGCGACGGCTCGCTCTTCACCCGGCTCGACGCCGTGCTGCCCAGACTGACCTCGGAACTGCCCCGGCACGGCTACCGGGCCGTCCTGCTGCCCCACCCCAACATCGCGGCCCAGCACTCGGCCTACGCGGTGCGCTCCTGGGCGAAGGCCACCACCCGGGGAGCCGTCACGGTGATCCCGCCCGAGACGGACTGGCGGCCGCTGCTGGTCGCCGCCGACTTCGTCATCGGGGACCACGGCTCGGTCACCCTGTACGGCGCGATGACCGGCGTCCCCGTCCTGCTCGCCGAGTACCCGCACCGGCACGTCAACCCGCGCTCGCCGGCCGCGCAGCTCGCCCGGACCGCCCCCGCGCTCGCCCCCGGACACCCGCTCACCGGCCAACTCGCCTACGCCGCCGAGCAGTACCGCCCGGAGGACTACGCGGCCATCGCCGACCGGATCAGCTCCGAACCGGGCCGCTTCGACCGCAACGCCCGCCGACTGCTGTACCGCGTCCTCGGGCTCGGCCAGCCGGCGCACACCCCGGATCCGGAACCGCTCCCGCTGCCCGAACCGCTGGACGCGATCGCGGCGGCCGACGCGCGGCGGGCCGGATGACCGCCGCGCTGCACACGGTGCGCCTGGCGCCGGTCCGCCCCGGCGCGCACGACGGCTCGGCGACCACGCTGTTCGAGGCCCGGGTGACGTCCACCGCCGGTGTCCGCCACGGGCTGCTGGCCGCCGACCCGGCGGCCACGGCGGCGGCGGAGCGGCCGGGGCCCGGGTTCGTGGACGAGCACCTCGTGCTCGACCTCACCGAGCCCGGCGGCCTGCGCTGGCGCCGGCACGCCGACGTGCTGCACCTCGGTCCCGTTCCGGCGGCGGACGCCCACGCACGGCTCGCGGGACTGTTCTCCGCGCACCCCGGGTGTGCGGTGGTCACGGCCGAACACCGTCCGGGAGCGGTGCTGGTGCTCGCCCGGACCGGGGAACGGCTCGTCCTGCGGGCCTCCGGTCCGGGCGGCGGGCCCGTCCCGCCGCCGGCCCTCGGCTCGCTGGCGCACGCCTGGCTGGCGGCCGGACGGACGCTGGACGAACTCGACCGGGTCAGCGCCGCCGGGTGCCGCACCCCGGGCTCCGGGTGGAACCGGCTCACGCCGCCGGTTCGCCCGGACAGGGAGTGACGGCGCCGTCCACACCGTACGCGGCGAGGCGGTCGGCCAGTCTGGCCGCCTCGGCCGTGGCACCGACCTCCTGGTACCGGGCCCTGGACTGCTCGAACCGGGCCCGCGCCGCGTCCGGTCGGCCGCGCAGTTCCTCGACCTGCCCGGCGAACTCCAGCGTCCGCGCCTCCCAGTGCGCGGACAGCCGGGCCCGGAACCCCGCCAGGGCCTCCTCCAGATGGGCCTCGGCACGCTCGTACGCACCCAGCCGACCGTGCGCCAGGCCCAGGAAGGCCGTCGCGCGGGCCGCCTCGTAGTCGTCCTCGATCGAGGCCAGCTCGCGGCCCGCCCGCTCGACCGGCGCCACCGCCTCGGCCGCCCGGCCGGCCAGCAGCAGCACCTCGCCGTACGCCAGCCGGGCCAGCGCCGAACCGCGCAGGTAGTCCTCGGCCTCGCGGAGCCGGACCACCTCGTGCAGGCACTCGGCGGCCGCGTCCAGCCGGCCGGCCATCCGGTGGGTCTGGCTGAGCCCGTACAGCGCGTCCGCCTGCACCAGCGGACGGCCCAGCTCCCGGGCGAGGACGAGGGCTTCGGTGAACCAGCGCGCCGCCTCCTCCCCCTCCCCCGCGTTCCGCAGTCCGTTCCCGCCGTCGGTCAGCATCCGTAGCTCGCCGCTGCGGGAACCGGCCGCCCGGGCCGCGTCCAGGCCGATCCGGGTGGCCTCGACCCACAGCCGGGCCGGGCGCAGCCGTAGGAACAACGGCCACATGGCGTCCGCGAGTTGCCACGCCGCCGTGGGGCGGTCCAGTTCCCCGCACCAGCGCAGGACACCCGCCAGCCGGTCGCGTTCCGCGTCGTACCACTCCAGGGCCGGGACGTCGCCCCCGAACTCCCGCGCCGGATGGACGGGGCGGCTGCGGTAGTCGCGGGCGAGGGTGCGGTGGGTCGGCGAGACGACCGCCTCGGCGGCCGTGGCCGAGGCGAGGTACCAGTCGACGAGCCGGTCCAGCGCGGCCCCGGTGGACCCGGCCGCCCGGACCCGCGCCCCGTGCGCCCGGGCGTGCAGCCGCACCAGGTCGTGGAAACGGAACCGCTCCGGCCCGGTCTCCTCCAGCAGGTGCACATCGATCAGACCGTCCAGCAGCCGATCGGCCCCGGCCACGTCCACGTCCGCCAGCACGGCGGCGTTCTCCAGGGTGAACTCGGCGAAGGGCAGCAGGCCCAGCAGCCCGTAGAGCCGGGCGGCCTCCGCTTCCAGCACGCCGTAGGACGCGTCCAGCAGGTCCCGCACCGTCTCCCCCTCCACGTTCAGCACCGCCAGCCGGTCGGTGCCGCGGCCGAGCATCTCGGCCGTCGCCGCGAGCGACTGGGCCGGGCGCGCCGCGATGCGGGCCGCCGCCAGGCAGATCGCCAGCGGCAGCCCGGCACAGGCCTCCACCACCTCGGCCGCGGCGGCGCGCTCGTCGACCACCCGGTGCCTGCCGACCCGCGCGGCGAGGATCTCGGTGGAGGCCTCCCGGGCGAGCGGGCCCAACGGCCGGAACACCGCACCGTCGATGCCCAGCCCGGTGAGCCGGCGGCGACTCGTCACCACGACCACCGTGTGGTCCGAGCCGGGCAGCAGCGGTCGCACCTGGGCGGCCGTCGAGGCGTTGTCCAGCAGCACCGCGATCCGCCGCTCCGCCGCCAGCGAGCGCCAGAGCGCGGCCCCCTCCTCCAGGCTCCCGGGCACCGGGGAGATCCCGAAGGCCCGCAGGAAGCCGCCGAGGGCCTCGGCCGGGTCGGCGGGGCCACCGGGCGCGTAGCCGCGCAGGTCCGCGTACAGCTGGCCGTCCGGGAAGCGGCCGGCCTGGCCGCGCAGCCACTGCGCGGCCAGGGCCGTCTTGCCGACCCCGGCGGGGCCGGTCACCACGAGGGTGACGTCCGCCGCCCCGGCGTCGGGGGCCAGCGAGAGGTCCAGCGCCTCCAGGTCCGCCTCCCGCCCGATCAACCGCCGCGGACAGGGCGGGAGTTGCCTGGGCGTGGGCAGGGCGGACGCGCCGTGCAGGTGCAGCCCGCCGTGGATCGTTCCGGCCTGCACCACCGGACCGGCGACCGTCGTGGCACCGGCCAGCGAGTTCCGCACCACTCCGTACGGCAGGTTGACGTCGTTCACCGGCGCCCGCCGACCACGGTCGATCCTGTCACTGGGCCCCCCGGCCTCGGACGAATTACCCCTGCGGCGCTATCACATGACGCTTCGTCATGTCGAGACAATTCCCAAAGGCATGGGCACCGAACCCTGCGGTGGTATGGCCGATTACCTCACGTGCATGCGATGCTCACCCGCGACACGGCAAGCTGGTAGCCAACCGGCGGGGGGCGTCAAGATGCGGGTTCATCTCCTGGGTTCAGTTGAACTATCGGTAAACAGCGAGCAATTGGCGATCCCATCGGACAAGCGGCGACAGTTACTGGCGGCCTTGGCCCTGGAGGTCGGAAGGCCGCTGTCCCACACGTCACTCGCGGACCGACTATGGGACAACGAACCGCCTCCCAGCGCGCTGGCCAGCCTGTACAGCCATATCTCCCACCTTCGCGCCCTGTTGAGACGGGCAACCCGGTTCGCCGGGGGGCAAAGCCCGCCGGACGCCCCGGCGATCGACACCCGATCGCACACGTACACCCTCAGGGCCGACCCCCAACTGATTGACTGGCATCAGTATCTGGACCTCGCCCGACAGGCCAGACTCCTCGCCGAGAACGGGCAGGATCACCAGGCCAGAACCGTACTGAACCGAACCGAGGAGCTCTGGTGCGGTGAGCCGCTCGCCGGGCTTCCGGGCACCTGGGCCCAGACCGCCCGCACCGCCATGGCCGACCAGCACTTCACCACCACGCTGCTGAGGGTCGAGGTCGACCTACGCCTCGGCCGGCACCACGAGTTGATCCCCGAGCTCACCGCGCTGCGCGAGGACCGTCCCACCGACGAACGTCTTGCCGGGCACCTGATGACCGCCCTTCACGCCGCCGGCCGACAAACGGAGGCGCTGGCCGTCTACCCCGCCGTCGTCCGCCTGCTTCACGCCCACTTCGCCACCGAGCCCGGTGGCCCGCTCACCCGCCTGCATCAGCGCATGCTGCGTGGCGAACCGCTCCCCGGTGAACGGGGGCGAGCCGTTCGTTCTGGGCGGTC
>NZ_JBIVVI010000577.1:0-5626 GCF_044757675.1 Kitasatospora sp. NPDC091257 | reverse complement strand
CCCTCTCCGGCCCCCGGTGGCCGCCCGAAGTGCGGTCACCGGGATGGCACTATCGGCCGTCAGGTGACGAAGTACCGTACCGGGACTACTCTCTTGCGTCGTGGCAGGTACTGGGGAGCGCCCGTCACAGGACCCGCAGTGATGGCGACGCAGCTCTTCGGGGCGGTTGCTCTGGCATGGTCGGCCACGGCCTAGCCAGTCCCACGTGCGGGCCTCAGGGGATGTCGGGCCCGGGTGGTCCAGCGGGAAGGGTATGTGGGGGTGCGCGGTGGAATCGATCAGCCACGCGATAGTCGGCCGCGCCCGCGAGCAGCGGGTGCTGTCCGAGTTCGTGACGGCCGACGCAGGCCGTGCCCTCGTCCTGCGCGGTGACACCGGAGTCGGCAAAAGCACCCTGCTGGACCACGCCGCCGAGATCGCCGCCGCCCGAAACCACCGGGTGATCAGGGCCTGCGGTGCGGAGGCTGAGCGGGAGCTGCCGTTCGCTGGCCTGCACCAGTTCCTGCACCCGCTGCTCGTCGACATCGGCAGGCTGGACGACGTCGACCGGGCGGCCCTCGACGTCGTGTTCGGCCGAGGCGGCGGTACACCGCCCTCGGTCATGACGCTCGGCATCGCCGTCCTGGACCTGCTATCCCTCACCGCGTCGAACGATCCCCTGCTGCTGGTGCTCGACGACGGCCAGTGGCTCGACGGCCCCAGCACCGAGGTGTTCGGCTTCGTGGGACGACGGCTTACCGGTAGCTCGGTAAAGCTCCTGGTGGGAGTGCGCTCCGATGTGCCCTGCGGCTTCGACGGGGCCGCGCTGGCCTCGCTGGCGGTGACCACGCTGTCGGCGCAGGCCTCCGAGCAGCTCCTGGACCTGCACCATCCGGGCCTGGAACCCAGCCTGCGCCGCCTCATCCTGGACGAGGCCCAGGGCAACCCGTTGGCCCTCAGGGAGCTGCCACCGCACATCCTGAGCGCGCCCCGGATACTTCGCGAGGAGCAGGTCACGGACATGCCCGGTTACCTGGGTGTTCCCTTACCCCGTCGACTTCAGCAGGTGTACGACGTCCGGCTCAAGGCGCTCGACAACGCGGTCCGCGTCGAGCTGCTACGGGGGGCGCTGGACGGCGTAGCAGCCGGCGCGACCGCCGGTCGCGCCCAGCGCCCGCGCTACCGCATGACGAACACCAGGGCGGCCGTCGACAGCGGACTGCTGGAGGTCGACCCGTTCAGCGGCGAGTTCGTCTTCCGACATCCGCTGGTACGCTCGACGGTCGTCCAGACCGCGACCCCCGATGAACGGCGCGCAGCGCACGCGCTTCTCGCGCGCGTGCACCACGAGGACCCGCAACGGCGTGCCCTGCACCTGGCTGCCTCGGCGTCTGGCCCCAACGAGGAGGCCGCGGCCGCCCTGGAGGACGCAGCGGAGTCCGTCACCCGGCGCGGCGGAGCGGTGGCCGCCGTCGCCTGGCTGACCCGGGCCGCAGAACTGAGCGAGACCCACACCGAACGCTCCCGCCGACTGGGCGCAGCGGCCTTCGTCGCCGGTCACGCCGGTCTGCTGGAACGTGCGCAGCAGCTGGCCCTGTCCGACGCGGACACCGTCGCGGGTGAGTCTCCGGCCGCGGTGCTCGCATCGGCCTACACCGTGTTCTACCAAGACGGGAACGTGCGCTTCGCGCGCTGCCAGGTGAGCGACGCGATCGAAGCCATTCGTGACGGCGGTGAGGATGCGCCGGCCGAGGTGGTCGCCCGGCTCGTGACTCTGCTGCTGGCCGTCAACCAGTACGCCTCCGACGAGGCCGCCTGGGAGGACACCCATGAGCTCCTCGCCTCCTTGGGCGACCTCGTGCCACCGCTGGCGCGCATCTACCAGGACGCGTGGGGAGATGTGGTCCGCCGGGGTGCCGGAGTGCGGGAGCGGGTGGAGCGAGCGTTCGCCGGGCTGCGCACGCTAGAGCCGTGGGACCTCAGCCGGCTTGCTGTCGCCGCGTACCACGTGGACACCCTCGGCCAGTACCGGCCGCATCTTGAGCGCGCCGTCGAGCGTGAGGTGCGAACCGGGGCGATCGTGCCCGCCATGACCATGCTGCACCTGATCATGCTCGACCAGATGGCATGCGGCCAGTGGGACGAGGCCGAGCGAACCGGTTGGCGCATCCTGGAGCTGACGGGCGCCCACCACCATCCGCTGTTCGCCCACCAGACCCGCGCCTACCTCGGCCTGCTGGCGGCATTGCGCGGCAGCGGTGACCTCGCGCGGGAGTTCCAGGCAACTGTCGACGCCTGGGCGCGCCCCCGCGAAATCGGCTTCCTCACCGATATCGCCGACGCCATCGGCACCGCTGCCGCCCTGGCCGATGGCGATCACGAGTCCGCCTACCTGCACGCCATCGGCATCACCGAGCCCGGATCCTTCGCCGCCTACTCCCACCAGGCTCCCCGCACCCTGCTTGACCTGGTCGAGGCGGCCCTGCACACCGGCCGCGCCGCGCAAGCCCGCCGGCACGCCCTGGCCGCCGAAGAGGCCGGCCTGCCCGACATCTCGCCCCGCCTCGCTCTGATCACCTACGGCGCGCTGGCCATGACCGCCACCGAACCGGCGCACGCCACGAAGTGGTACCGCCGAGCCGAGAGCCTCCCGGCGGCGAACTCCTTCCCCTTCGAGCTCGCCCGCATCCGTCTCGCCCACGGCGTGTACCTGCACCGCACCCGGGGCCCGAAGGCGGCGCATCCGATTCTGGCCGTCGCTGTCGAGGCGTTCGAACGCATCGGCGCCTCCACCTGGGCCGCACGAGCCCGCACCGAACTGCGCACCACCCGCCCCTCCCCTCTCGACTCCCCGCAGCACCTCGAAGCCCTGACCCGGCAGGAACGCCTGATCGCCGACCTCGCGGCGAGCGGACTGTCCAACAAGGAGATCGGCGCCCAGACACACCTGTCCCCGCGCACCGTCAGCTCCCACCTCTACCGCGTCTTTCCCAAGCTCGGCATCACCTCCCGCGCCGCCTTGCGCGATGCCCTCGACCGCCTGCCCACCACCCCCGACGCGTGACCCGCCGCACAGCGACGCCAGCCGGCCCACCGTCGCCACCCGGTCCCGCCGGACAAGGCTTCCCAGGCTCTTCATGGGATCCGTACGCACCAGGTGACCCTCGCGACGGGAAAGTTGGGCTTCAACCGTCAGATGACGGATGCGGAAGTCCGCCGGTACGCGAAATATGTAAGCCGCTCGCCCGGGGCCCGCGGAACGGACGCGGGCCCCAGGAAACCGGCGCCCCACGGCGGGCGGCGCCAGCACCTTCACGCCCTCACCAGGAGACGCATGAACCCGCACGACGATCCTTCCCGCAGCCCCGCTCCAGTGGTCATGGACGCCGCCTTCAAGGCCGACGCCCCCGCCCGCTACGCCCGCCTGCGGGAACTCGGTCCCATCCACCGAGCCGAGTTACAGCCCGGTCTGGAGGGCTGGATCGTCGTCGGCCACGACCTCGCCCGCGAAGCACTGACCCACCCCGCCCTGCTCAAGGACGCCACTCCCGCCGCCGAGGCGCTCGACGCCGCCGGCTTCGTCCTCCACCAGCCCTCCGTCGGCCTCGGCGCGCAGATGATGGAGGCAGACCCACCCGAGCACACCCGGCTACGCCGTCTCGCCGCAGCTGCCTTCACCCCGCGCCGAACAGCGGAACTGGCGCCCCGGATCGAACAGATCGCCCACGAGCTGATCAACGCGATGCCCACCTCGGGCGAGATGGATCTCGTCGAGGCCTTCAACGCCCCGCTGCCCGCCACCGTCATCGCCGAACTCCTGGGCATCCCATCGGAACACCACCAGGACTTCCGCCGCTGGTCGTCACAGGCCCTGCGGCCGACCTCACCGGAGCACCGCCCCTCACTGGCCGCCCTGCACAGCCTGCTGGCCAGCGTGGTCACGGACAAGCGCCGCCGTCCCCAGGACGACCTGCTGTCCGCCCTGGTCAGCGTCCGTGACCAGGAAGCCGGCCTGCTCTCCGAGGAGGAACTGGTCGGCACCGCCCTGATGCTGATCGTCGCGGGCCACGAGAGCACCGTCAACCTGCTGGGCAACGCCGAACTGGCCCTGCTGCAGCACCCCGACCAGCTACAGCTGCTGCGCGACCAGCCGGAGCTGCTGCCCGGCGCGGTGGAGGAGTTCCTGCGCTACGACACCTCTGTGGAACGCTCCACGAACCGCTACGCGGCCCAGGATCTGAAGCTGGGCGACGTGGCGATCCCCCGGGGAGCCGTGCTCGCCGTCGCCCTCGGTTCGGCTGGCCATGACGCCCCCGGAGCCGGTTGCCCCGCTCCGGCGGCACTCAACGTGGCCCGGCCGGACGCCCGCCACCTCGCCTTCGGCCATGGCATCCACCACTGCCTCGGGGCCCCGCTCGCCCGCCTGGAGACGACCATCGCCCTGCGCGTCCTCCTCTCCCGCCTACCGGAACTCGAACCCGCGGTCCCGCTCGATTCCCTCCAGTGGATCGACTCTGGAATCATCCGCGGCGTGCTCTCCCTCCCCGTCCGCTACCGCACCCGCTGACGCGCACGATCTGCGCCCGCGCCCGCCGTCACGGCGCGGGCCGCACGCCGCCCCAGGTCCGCCACCGAGACGGGACGGACGACCGAGCAGAAGCCCCCAGCTGTTGGGCCCGGCATCGCCGCTACCGTCAAATGACCCAAATTTCGACGAGCCCCGGGGACGTATACCCTGGGCCGTCAACTGGCCGTAGCGCACGGTCTAGGCGGCCAGCATGGGCGTTGCCAGGGCAGCGAGGACCATTTCTCCTTCCGTGGGCCGGACCGTTGCTGGTTGCTCGTCAGGCGACTACCCGGACTCGGCGGCGGCCGGCGTGCGGCTCGTAGGGGGCGAGCAGCACCGCCTCTGCGCGGTCGGGCGAGCTGACGCCACGTCGGCGCATCGACCTCTTGGATTCGATGACGGTGCGCCCGCCCGAGTTGGTTTCCAGCTTCGGGGTGGACAGCTGGGCCTGGGTTCGGCGGTCGATGCGTAGCCGCACGACGCCCTGCCCGTGCGGGGACAGCAGCGCTCTCATCGCGAGCCACATCTCGTCCCTCTTGTTGGAGGGGCGCAGCGTCGCGGCCTCGTCGTCCCGGCCGGTGCTCTCGCTGGCGAGCACGGTGACGATCTCGGCGTGGTGGATTCCTTCGCGCCGCCAGGCCTCCAGCAGGCCGGCGACGCCCCAGCCGATGCCGACGCCGTCGATCTTGACCCGCACGGGGGCGGTACTTCCGAGGGCGGCGGCGAGCAGTTGGGCGGCCTTGATCTCTCGCAGGACGACTCCGGCGACGACCACGGCGTCCGCGTTGTCCTGGCCGGCGGTGGCGTGGCGCAGCTCGACCAGGTCGCCGACGGAGCGGGCGATGGCGAACTCGTCGCCTCCGTCAGCGGCGACGTCCACTCCGAGCCTGACCCAGGCGCCGCGCCGGACCCGGTAGGTGCTGGTTTCGCCGTCCAGGCCGAGCGTGTTGAGGGCGATGTAGTCGGGGCCGTCCGGTTCGGGGTTGTCGATGGCGCGCTCGACCCAGGAGGAGGGGATGGCACGGGCCTGGCCACCGCGGGGGAAGCGGGCGTGGACCTTCGCCTGGACGAAGGGCGCGT
>NZ_JBIVVI010000576.1:0-5631 GCF_044757675.1 Kitasatospora sp. NPDC091257 | reverse complement strand
CCTTCGACGTGGTGCTGAACTCGCTGTCCGGGGAGTTCCTGGACGCCTCCTCCCTCGGTGCTCGGGTGCGGGGTGGGCGCGCTCATCGGCGGTGCTCCTGATCGGGGGTGAGGGTGTGAGGACGGTACGGCACCGCTCCGCGGTCCGGCGCGCCCTCGGGCCGGTCCGCGGAGCGGTGACGGGGTGCGTCAGGCCTTCTCGGTGACCCCGGCGGAGTCGAAGGTGGCTACATCGTGCATCGCCCGGGCCGCGCTCTGCACCAGCGGCAGGGCCAGCAGGGCACCGGTGCCCTCGCCGAGCCGCAGGTCCAGGTCGATCAGCGGGCGAAGGCCGAGCTTCGCCAGCGCGGCCTGGTGGCCGGGCTCGGCGGAGCGGTGGCCGGCGATGCAGGCGGCCAGCACCTCGGGGGCGATCGCCTTGGCGGCCAGCGCGGCCGAGCCGGCGATGACGCCGTCCAGGACCACCGGGGTGCGCAGCGAGGCGGCGCCCAGCAGGAAGCCGGCCAGGGCGGCGTGCTCCAGGCCGCCGACGGCGGCGAGGACGCCGACCGGGTCGCTCGGGTCGGGCCGGTGCAGGGCCAGCGCGGCGCGGATGACCTCGATCTTGCGGGCGTGGGTCTCGTCGTCGATGCCGGTGCCGCGGCCGGTGACCTCGGCCGGGTCGAGGCCGGTGAACACCGAGATCAGGGCGGCCGAGGCGGTGGTGTTGGCGATCCCCATGTCACCGGTGACCAGTGCCTTGTTGCCCGCCGCGACCAGGTCGCGGGCGGTCTCGATGCCGACCTCGATGGCCTTGAGGGCCTCCTCGCGGGTCATCGCCGGGCCCTGGGTCATGTCGGCGGTGCCGGGGCGGACCTTGCGCGGCAGCAGGCCGGTGGCGCGGCCCTGCTGGACGGCGTCCGGCAGCTCGGCGGCGACGCCGACGTCGACCACGCAGACCTCGGTGCCGATCTGCTTGGCGAAGGAGTTGATCACCGCGCCCCCGGCCAGGAAGTTGGCGACCATCTGGGCGGTCACCTCCTGCGGCCAGGGGCTGACGCCCTGGGCGTGCACACCGTGGTCGCCGGCGAAGATCGCCACGCAGGCGGGCTCCGGGATCGGCGGCGGGCACTTGCGGGACAGCCCGCACAGCTGGGCGGAGATGATCTCCAGCATGCCGAGCGAGCCGGCCGGCTTGGTCATCCGCTTCTGACGGTCCCAGGCCTCGCCGAGCGCCTTGGCGTCCAGCGGCCGGATGCCGCGCAGGGTCTCGGCGAGCAGGCTCTGCGGCTCCTCGCCGGGCAGCGCGCGGTTGCCGTACTGCTCCTCGTGGACGACCCAGGACAGCGGGCGCTTCTTGGCCCAGCCCTGCTGCTCCAGCTCGGGCTCGTCCGGGAACTCGTCGACGAAGCCGACGCACAGGTAGGCGACGACCTCCAGGTGCTCGGGCAGGCCGAGTTCGCGGACCAGCTGCTCGTCGTCGAAGAAGCTCACCCAGCCGACGCCCAGGCCCTCGGCGCGGGCGGCCAGCCAGAGGTTCTCGACGGCCAGGGCGGCCGAGTACGGGGCCATCTGCGGCTGGGTGTGCCGGCCCAGGGTGTGCCGGCCGCCGCGGGTGCGGTCGGAGGTCACCACGATGTTGACCGGGGTGTCGAGGATGGCCTCGATCTTGATTTCCTTGAACTGCTTGGCCCGGCCCTTGGGCAGCGAGTCCGCGTACGCCTCGCGCTGGCGCTCGGCCAGGGCGTGCATCCGCTTGCGGGTCTTCGCCGAGCGGATCACCACGAAGTCCCAGGGCTGCGAGTAGCCGACGCTGGGCGCGGTGTGGGCGGCCTCCAGGACGCGGATCAGCACCTCGTGCGGGATCGGGTCCGGGCGGAAGCCGTTGCGCACGTCGCGTCGCTCGCGGATCACCTGGTGGACGGCCTCGCGGCCGGCCTCGTCGTATCCGGGGGCGGCCGGGCCGCGCGGCTCCGCGGGCTCCTCGGGCTGCTGCTCGGGCTGCTCCTGAGCCTCCTCGGCTGCGGTGCCCTCAGGGGCCTCCGCGGCCTCGGTGACCTCAGCGGCCTCGGCGGCGGGCTGCTCGGTCTGCGGCTGCTCGACGGCTTGGACGGTCGCCTCGCCGGCCTGCTCCCGGGCGGGCTCCGCCTCCGGAGCGACGGCGGTCTCCGCGACGGCGGCGGCCTGCGCGACGGCGGCGGCTTCGGCCTCGGCCGGCACCTGCGCCGGCTCGGCGGCCGGCTCCGCGGGGGTCTCGGCCTCCGCGACGGCGGCGACGGGCTGCTCGGCGGCGCCCTCGGCAGGGACGGCCTCCTCGGCCTCTCCGGCCGGCACGACGGCCTCGACGGGCGCGACGGCCTCGGCCACGGGCTGCTCGGCGGCTTCGGCGGGCTGCGCCGCCGGAGCCTCGGGAGCGGCCTCGGCCGGAGCCTCGGGGGCCGACTCGGGGGCCGGCTCGACGGCTTCGACGGCTTCGGCGGCCTCAGTCTCCGCGGGCGCCTCCACGGCCTGCTCCACGGCCTGCCCTGCGGGTGCCTCGGCCTGGACCTCGGCCTGCTGCTGCGGCTGCTCGGCCTCCGCCGCGGCCTCGACGACGGCCTGGCCGGAGGGCATCTCACCGGTGCCCGCGGCGGTCTCCGCGACCGGCTCGGCGACGGCCTCCGGCGCGGTCTCCGCCGGGTGGGCCTGCTCGGCGGCCTCGGCCACCACGGCGACCGGGCCGGACTCGGCGCCCGCGACGGCCTCGGCGGGCTGCGCGGAACCAACGGCCTCAACGGCCTCAACGGCCTCGACGGCTTCGACGGCTTCGACGGCCTCGGCCGCTGGCTGCAGCGCGTCGGCGGCCGCTATCGGCGCGGGCTGCTGCGGAGCCGTCTCCTCGACGACCTGGGCCTGCCCGGCCTTCTCGACCTTGGGCAGGCCGTGCGGGGTGGGAGCGGCCAGGAAGGCGGAGATCCGGCGCGGCTGGCCGGCCGGGGTCGCGGCCTCGGCCTGCTCGACGGGCACGGCGGCGCCCTCGGCGGCAGCACCCTCGGCGGCGACGGCCTCGGCGGCAACGGGCTCGACAGCGACGGGAGCGTCGGCCGTCCCGGCCACCGGCTGGGCGGACTCGGCCGGGGCGGCCTGCGCCGCCACGGCGACGGCCTCCACGGCGGGCGCGGTGGCCTGGGTGGCCTGGGCCGTCACGTCCTGCGCGGGCTGGACCGGGTCGGCGTGGACGGCCTCCGGCGTCTCGACGACCTCGATCACCTCGATCGCCCCGACCGTCTCCACGGCCAGCACGGCCTCGACCGGCGGCCCGGCCAGCGGCACCTGCTGGGCGTGCTGGACCTGCTGGACCTGCTGGAAGTCCTGCGCCTGCGGCAGCTGCTGCCCGTCCACGGCCGGAACCCCGGCAGCCGCCGGGACGACCGGCGCCGTCGGGACGGCCTGCGGGGCGGCGGCGTGCGCCGGGGCGACGGCCTCGGCCATCGGCGGGCGGCCGACCACCGGGATGCCGTGCGCGGGCGTTCCGCCCTGCGAGGGGCCGCGGTCGGCCAGCGAGCGGACCGGCACCTGGCCGGTCATCAGCGACGGGTCCGGGATCGGCGGGCCGGCGTGCAGCGGCCGGCGCGGCTGCTGAGCCTGCGTCATCGGCTGCTGCGGCTGCGTCTGGACGGGCTGCTGCGGAACGGCGTGCTCGGCGCCGAGCACCGGCGGGTCCACCGGCGGCCAGGACGGCTCGACCGGCGTGCCGTCCTGCTGCGGCGCGAGCGGCATCTGCTCGGTCGGCACGGCCGGCTCGCCCCAGGAGCCCTGCGGGCCGGGCATCAGCAGCACGTCGTCATCGTCGTCCAGGCCGTCCGGCGTGTCGGGCTGGTCGAGGAAGTGGAAGGCCGGCCGCGGGGCGCCCTGGTCGACGGCCCAGCCGTCGCCGGGGTGGCCGGGCTGGGGCACGCCGGGAACGCCGTAGCCGTGCTGGCCCTGCGGCGGGATGACGCCCGCACCCGGGGGCATCGCGCCGGGGACGCCGCCGACCGGAGCCGGGTTCGGGATCGCACCGCCGTCCGTCGCGACGCCCTGGAGGGGTGCAACGCCCGCGACGCCCTCCGGTCCGCCGAGCGGGTCATGCCCGGCGTGCAGGTGCTCCGGCAGTCCCTCGCCCGGGACGTGGCCGCCATCGGTCATTGTCAAAGCTCCTTCCAGGCCGCTGCCGCGCCCTCGGCGACACGATCACCGATCGCAGCGCCCATCCGCACGGGCCGCACCAGCACCGGCCCGCCCCTAACCACACGCGGCCGCCGCGCCGTGGCGCTGCGGCCCAAGTCCATCCGGCGCACTGCGGCACCCCGGCCCGGCGCGCCGCCCGTACGGGGCGGCACATCGTCTGAAACAACGACAACCCGGAGCAACCGGCACGACCGCACCGGACCCTACGGCATTCTCCAGGTCCGGCACGCGGCCCGTCGAATTGCCCACACTCCGAGCGGAATCGGATTGCACCGCGTCAAAAAGGTGACAAACCGACCGAATCGGGTGGGTCGCCGACCGATACGGCCGTCCAGGACGTCACACTACCGGCACGGCGCGGTCACCTCTCGAATCGGTGTCCGGATGCGACCTGGATCACCGTCGGCGCCACCGGACGGCCCCGGCACGCGCCCACGGCCTTCACACGATCTGCTCACCCCAGAGCACCAGCGCGCCGGTTCCGCCGGTCCCCAGCGCCAGACCGTCGCCCTCCCCCACCGGCCGCAACGGGGTCGCCTGGAGCAGCGCGCCGTCCGCCCGGTAACCGGCCCCGGCGATCGCCCGGTGGACCTCCTGCGCCTCGGCGAGGGTCCGGGGCAGCGCGACGAACCGCTCGGGCCGGCGGGCCAGGACGGCGCGCACCACGTCGAGTCCGCCGGACTCCACCACCGCCGCGTCCGGCTCCGGCAGGCCGCCCAGCACCTCGGGGCCGCTCCCGTACACCGTCTCCACCTCGACGCCGTAGCGGCGGGCGTTGACGGTCAGCCGGGCGCAGGCCGAGCGGGAATCCTCGACCGCGACGACGGCGGCGCCGAACCGGGCCGCCTCCACCGCGAGGGCGCCGCTGCCGGCGCCGACCGACCAGACCAGGTCCCCGGGGCGTGCGCCCAGACGGGCCAGTACCAGGGCGCGCACATGGGCGGGGAGCGCCTCCGGTGCGCCCGGCTCACCCTCCGTGCGCCCGGCGCCCGCATAGGCGTCACCGGGGAGCGCCCAGCCGCGTTCCGCGCCGGGGTAGCCGACCGGGCGCCCCGCGAGCCAGCCGGCCGCCTCGTCCACGGCGGAGGCCTGGGCGCCGCCGCCGATCACCAGCACCACGTTGGGGTCGCGCCACACGTGGTCGGCGATCCGGTCGGAGGTGAGGACGGTGACGTCCTCGTCCGGGGTGCCGAGGGCCTCGCAGACCACGAAGGTCCGGTGCACCCCGCGCAGCATCAGGGCGAGTTCGGCGGGCCCGGCGCCGGGCGCGGTGAGCACCGCGACCTTGGGGTGGGCCCGGCAGATGTTGGCCGCACGGCGCAGCCGTCCGCCGTGGACGCTGACCACCTACCTACTCCTCCTTCGCGCCCTCCGCCCGCCAGACCATCCGCGACACACAGCAACGCGCCTGGGGCATCCGCCAGCTGACCGCCGAGTACGCCGA